>JAFDCW010000084.1 GCA_019312705.1 Deltaproteobacteria bacterium | reverse complement strand
AGGCCGCCTGCGACCGTTGATGGCAATGCTTTCAACGCGACGTGGCTCGAGCTGCCCCCGGACGCCAGCCAGGCCGCCCCCGTGACCCGGATGATCGACAGTTACTACCGCCGAGTGAACGAAAACAACGCGCGGGTATTCGCGGACCTCGTCCCCGAGGCCGCGGCAGAAGGCCAGCCCCACTACGTCGGCTCCCAGGCCTGCGGCGGGGACTGTCACCAGGGCGCCGTCGACTGGTGGGCTGGGCATGCCCACGGCCGCGCCTACGCGACCCTCACCGAGCTCAACAAAGAGTTCAACCTGAGCTGCGTCGGGTGCCACGTCACCGGGTACATGAAACCTGGAGGCTCGACGGTGACCCACAACCTGGACGGAGGCCTGGTGAACGTCGGTTGCGAGAGCTGCCACGGCCCCGGCAGCGCCCACGTCAGCGCCCCCGAGGAGGCCCCCCTACCCCGAGACACCGCCGAGGGGGTGTGCGTCTCCTGTCACAACGACGAGCACTCCGAGCGTTTCGTCTACGACATCTTCGTGCAGATGCTGGTGGTGCCGGGCCACGGACGCCCCGCGGCGGGCCAGTAAGCGTGAAGACGAGCAAAGGCATCGGCGTCGCGACGGCGGTTTCGGTGTTTTTCGCCATCTCCGCGGCAGCATGCGGCGGCAGGGAGCCGGTGTACGTACGGGATTCGGCGGAAATCCCCGAGGACGCCCGCCGCTACGCAGGGCCGAGCGGTTACCCCCGGGTCGTCGAAGCAGGCACCGACGAGGAGTGCCCTGCCCAACGCGACACGGTCACCTTCGATCTCTCCGTCGATAGGCAAACTGGTCTCGAAGATCCGGGAGCCGAAAGTGCGCGGCGTCCCTGCGTTCGTGCGGCCGAGCGTGAGCGCCAGGAGCTCATCGCCCTCGCCCGCGGTCCTCAAGACTCGGAGGGGTCATCCACAGCAGAAGGTTCGGAGTCCGGCGGCGAGCTCACCGCCGAAGCGGGCCCCACCATCCTGGCGACGTTCGAAGGCCGGGCCAGCTACTACTCGGACAGCCTCTCGGGCCGGCGCACCGCCAACGGCTAGCGCTACGACCCGGGCCTCTTCACCGCCGCCAGCCGCGACCTACCCTTCGACACCATCGTCCGCGTCACCCGCCTCGACACCCTCGATCACGTCATCGTACGCATCAACGACCGCGGCCCCTTCGGCGACCAGCGCCGCATCCTCGACCTCAGCCGAGCCGCCGCCACCCGCATCGGCATGATCCGCGCCGGTGTCGTCGACATCCGCGCCGAAGTAATCGCCATGCCCTCGGACTGAGTACTCAGCGCAGGAGGTCGCGGCTGATGACCATGCGCTGCACTTCGCTCGTGCCTTCGCCGATTTCGCAGAGCTTGGCGTCGCGGAGGTGACGCTCGACGGGGAACTCGCGGGTGTAGCCGTAGCCGCCGTGGATCTGGAGTGAACTGTTGCATGCGCGGCTGGCGGCCTCGGAGGCGTAGAGCTTGGCCATCGAAGCCTCGCGTGAATAGCGCTTGCCGGTGTCGGCGAGGACGGCGGCGCGCCAGGTCAGGAGCCTCGCCGCGTCGAGCTCGGTCCGCGCGTCGGCGATCATCCACTGAATCGCCTGGAACTCGGCTAACGGCTTGCCGAACTGCTGGCGGTCCTTGGCGTAGCTGAGGGCCGCGGTCAGCGCCCCTTCCCCGAGGCCGAGGGCCATCGAGGCGATACTCACGCGGCCCCGGTCGAGGATCTGGAGCGTATCGAGGAACCCGTGGTCGACCTCGCCGATGCGCTGGCTGTCGGCCACGCGCACGTCCTCGAAGCTCAGCTCGACGGTATCGCTCGAGCGACACCCCATCTTCTCCATGTGCTTGGAGGCGGTGAAGCCCGGGGTGCCCATCTCGACGGCAAAGGCCGTGATGCCCTTCTGCTTCTTCTCGGGCGAAGTCAGGGCCAAGACCACGCAGACGCCACCGACAGAGCCTTGGGTGATGAAGATTTTCGTTCCGTTGATGACCCAGTCGTCCCCGTCGCGGACGGCCCGGGTTGTCAGGCCTGCGGCGTCGGACCCGGACCCCGGCTCGGTCAGCGCCCAGGCTCCGAGCCACTCGCCGGTCGCGAGCTTCGGCAGGTAGCGCTTTTTGAGGTCCTCGTTGCCGAAGGTCATCAGGTGGCTCGTGCCCAGGCCATTGTGGGAAGCCACGGTCAAGGCGAGGGAGCCGTCGGCTCGGGCAATCTCTTCGACCACGAGGGAGTAGCTCAGCGTATCGAGGCCCGCCCCGCCGTACTCCTCCGGGACCCGGACGCCGAGAAACCCGAGCTCACCGAGCTTCGGGATGATCTCCTTCGGGAAGCGCTCCTCCTCGTCCCACTTTCGAGCGTGGGGAGCGACCTCTTTGGTGGCGAAGGACCGGGCGGTGTCGCGGACTGTCTGGTGAAGCTCGCTGAGTGTAAAATCCATTGTGCCTCAGAGCTCCCGGGGGCTGACGTTGGCGTTCACCCAGGTGATGATTTCGGCCAGGGGCGTACCCGGTGTGAAGAGGCCTTTGACGCCCTTCGCGCGCAAGGCCGTGACGTCCTCTTCGGGGATGATGCCGCCGCCGAAGAGTGCGATGTCGTTGGCGCCGCGAGCCTCGAGGGCGTCGAGGACGGCCGGGAAGAGCGTATTGTGGGCGCCGCTCATGATGGAGAGGCCGACGATGTCGACGTCTTCCTGGACCGCCGCCGCCGCAATCATGTCCGGGGTCTGGTGCAGTCCCGTGTAGATGACCTCGAAGCCCGCGTCTCGCAGCGCCCGGGCGACGATCTTCGCCCCCCGGTCGTGGCCGTCGAGGCCCGGCTTCGCAACTAAGATTCGTACCTTACGGTCGGCCATGGGACCGAGATACCGGCCCGCCCGGGAGCCGTCAATCTTGCACCGTGAGGCCTCGCGGCCCCGGGAAGCCTCAGACCGTTGCCCCGCCGCAGCTCGAACCGGCCCCGGCGGTGCATCCGAAGCAGTGGCGGTCCGTCTCGATGATCCGCTTTTCGAGGGCGTCCAGGTCGAAATCGCTGATGTGGGCCACCGGGCCGCTCACCGGCAGTTCGAGCATCTGATTGAAGTCACAATCGTAGAGCGCGCCGTCCCAGCCGACGCTCACGGTGTTTCGGCACATCGCTCCCTGGGCCGCCCCGGCACTGAATTTGTGAACCAGCAGGTCCATGTACTGGACCAGGTTGCCCGACTCCTCGAGCCACGCCAGGTAGCGGCTGATGGGCATGTTGGTGATGGTGAAGAGGGCATCGAAGGTGACGCCGTGCAGCCTCTCGAGCTCGCGCTTCCATTCGCCTTCGAGGCTGCATTGCGGGCCCGGGAGCAGGGCTCCCACCGGATTGGTGACGAGGACTAGGCGGCGCTTTGGGTCGCCTTGGCCGTAGCCCGCAGCGTTGAGGCGTTCGAGGGCGGCGATGCTGGTGCGATAGACGCCGTCCCCGCGCTGGGCGTCCGTATCGAGGGCGCGGTAGTGGGGCAGAGACGCGATGACTTCGACCTCGTGATCGGCGAAGAACGCGGGCAGGTCCCGGTGCGATGGCGTCTCGAGGATGGTGAGATTGCAGCGGTCGATGACGTGGCGGCCGAGCTTCTTCACCTCGCCCACGAACCAACGGAAGTGGGGGTTCAACTCCGGCGCCCCGCCCGTGACGTCCACCGTCGGGATGTCCGTCTTGGCGAGGGCCCTGAGGCAATGCTCCATCGTCTCGCGGCTCATGACCTCGCGTCGGTCGGGGCCCGCGTCGACGTGGCAGTGGTGGCAGGTCTGATTGCACACCTTGCCGACATTGACCTGGAAGATTTCGGTCTGGGTCGGCCGAAGGGGCAACATGCCCGCCGCCTCGAGGGCGTCTTCGAACTCGCGCACCAAAGGCAGGCGACGCAGGCGCTCACGCTGGGCGCTTGCCTCGGCCAGCGAGTCACCCCGGGACAGCAGAGTCGGAAGCGACCGTGCGGCCATCAAGCAAACGACCCGTAAGCCTGTATCGCGGCTGCTACGTACGCCAACTCGGTCATCTGCTCCATATGGGCTGGGGTATGACAGAAACGTCGGCCCGTTACAGTCGGTTTCCTGACCAATCGCCCGAGTTTTCGTAGTTTGGGGCCATGGGCCTAGCTGCCAGCGTGCACCCCATCGGGAGTACCAATCGTTGCCCCACCTGCGGTGAGCGGTTTCCGACGGACTATGCGGTCTGCCCGCGGGACGCCTCCCCCCTCGGCCTCGGGGGCGAGCCCGCCGACCCCTTGCTCGGCAAAATCCTCGCCGGGAGCTACCGCATCATCAAGCTGCTCGCCCGAGGCGGCATGGGCCGGCTCTACGAGGCCGAGCATACCCGGCTGCCTCGGCGCCTCGCGGTCAAGGTCATCCACGACGCCTACGCCTCGCACCCCGATGCCATCGCCCGCTTCGAGCGCGAGGCCCGGGCAGCGGCCCTCGTCGACTCGGAGAACGTGGTCAACGTCGTCGACGTGGTGCGCAGCGACGATGACCGGCCTTGCATCGTCTATGAGCGCCTCGAAGGCGAAGACCTCGGCCAGCGTATCAACCGCGACGGCGCCCTCCCCCTCGTCGACGCCCTCGAGATCGCCCGTCAGATGGCCGTCGGTCTCGCCGCAGCCCACGGCGCCGGCATCGTGCACCGGGACCTCAAGCCCGCAAACATCTTCCTCGCGGCGCGCCCCGGCGCGCGCATCTCCGTGAAGCTGCTCGACTTCGGAGTCGCCAAGCTGCTCGGCTGCCCCGAGATCACCAAGGCCGGCGCGGTCGTCGGAACCCCCGCCTACATGGCGCCGGAACAAGCCCGGGGCGCCGACGGGGTCGATGGCCGGGCAGACCTCTACGGCCTCGGCGCCGTGCTCTACAAGATGCTCTCGGGCCGCGGGCCCTTCGACGCCTCAGACGCCACAGCCAGCTTGACTCGCTTGCTCGCCGGGCCTCCCCGGCACATCGGTGGCCTCGTCGAGGGCCTACCCCCCGACGTGATTCAAATCATCGAAGACACGATGGCTCGGGAGCCTCTGGACCGCCCCGAAGACGCGACAACCCTCGCCGAGCGTCTCGAAGGGGCCCTCGACGACGTGCTTGGAGAAGGGGTCCCGGCAGGAGACCCAGGAGGATACGCAGAAGGAGACCCAGGAGGAGCTCTAGGAGGAGCTCCGAGACGGCCCAGCGCCCGAAACGCCACCGGGCGCCCCTCCGAGCCCAGCCGAATCAGCCAAACAGATGTGGCACCGGCGAGCTCCGAGGCGACCGCCGTCATGCCCCGTGGGGCCGTGCTCTCCGCGGTCCGCGAGCGCGGCACCTTGCACCGCGAGCGCGCCCTCGGCGCCCTCACCGGAGTGCTTGTCGCCCTCGGCATTGGCGCCGTGAGCTCTGGGGTAGCTGCGGCCTTGGCGGGCCTCGCCGGCCCCTCGACACTGGTCGCCCCAATCGGCCGAGGTGTCTTCGCCGCGGTCTTCGCCTTTGCCCTCGTGATCCTCGGCCGGCGCTACTCCCGAGGCTTCGGCGATGCCGGCCAGCTCGCGCCCCAAAGGTGCCGCATGACCGCCGGGGCCCGGGTCGGCTTCGGGGTCCTCGGAGCCATCGCGTTCGCCTTCAGCCTCGTCGGGACCGTCTTGGTCGGACGGGGCCCGGCGCCGACGGACGGCCTCTTCGCAGTGGGCCTCGTCGTGGCGACCGCCGCCGCGGTGCTCGCCAGCGTTGTGAGCACCGAAGCGCGAAACCGCCGGACCTAGCGCCTACTCGAAGCGGTCCGGGCCGATGGCGTAGGCGGCGTCCACGGAGCGCCGCAGCGCATAGCGTGACGCAAAGCGGGCGAGGTTCCGGGCGCCGTGGGGTTCGAGGGCCAGGACCGCGAGCTTGGTGAAGCGCAGCGCCTGGGACCGGAGGGGCCCCAGCTCGCCGACGATGGCGCGGATCGCTGCCCCGCGGGCCTCTGACCCCAGGCCTTCGAGGGCCGACTCCGGCACCTGCGCCCCGGCTGCCCGCGCCTCTTCGAGCACGTAGCGAAGCCCGGCGGTCACGCGCCACCGGTGGGCCCGCTCTACGACGACGTCCCAGTCCGGCCTCCAATGCTCGATCAATCGCGCGGCGTCGGCCGGCAGTCGCTCGTCGTGTTCGTAGCCGTCTTTGACCAAATGCACGCCGAGGTGCAGCAGAGCGTCCTCGGGGCAGAGCGTATACATCTGGGATACGCCATCGTTTCGTCGCACGCGTCGGTCCACGAGGCCGTCGCTGTCGATGTCGAAGAGGCCCGCGGCGCAGAGGGCGTGGTGCAGCTCGATCAACGGCCGAACGCCCTCGCCGACGAACTGCCAGTTGTAGTGCTGGTGCCAGGAGTAGCGCCAGTGACGGGGCGGGGGGACCACCGAGTAGCCGCATTGCTGAATGACCCGCCGGGCCCGGGGGCGTTCGACCGGGCGGACCAGGAGGTCGACGTCGACCATGCGCCGATCGAAAGTGGGGTAAAGAGTGCCGAGGTAGCCGCTGCCCTTCAGGCGCACCACGTCGATGCCCGCGATCTCGAGGGCCTCCTCGATGCGCCGCACGTGGGCGAGACTGACCACGTTGGCGGCGACCGCGAGCAGGTGACCGGAGTCGTCGTAGGATTCGCCCATCAGGCCAGGCGCAAGACCCGGTGGGCGCCGTCGTCGCGGTAGCCGACGCTGCACGGCACCAGGATCGGAGAACAGGCCGCGTCGACGAGGCGGCCGCTGACCCAGTCGATGCGGTGCCCCTTGGCGACCAGGTCCGTGAATACCGCAGCGCGACCGAGGCCGTCGGCTTTGGAGACGGGCAGTGTCGCCCCATCGCGGTCGACGAGGTGTGCGCCCGGCTCGACCTCGATGCGCGCCGGCGCCACGACGACGAAGGGCTCGGCGAGACCTGGGTATTTGTCGAGGCTTTCGCAGTAAGCCTGTGTGATGTCCTCGAAATTCCCCTTCGCTGCCTCGTTGACGCGAAGGGCCATGTCGCGGTCGACTTCGTGCCGTACGGCGTACTGGAGCAGGCGAATGGCCCGAGGAGAGGCCCCCTCTTCGACCTCGGCGAGGCCCACCGTGAGGACCCGCGGAGACGGCCCCGCGGAGCCCTTCGTCGTCCCCCGGGATCGGTCCTCGCGGTACACCTCCCCGGTCTCGACGCAGAGCAAATAGCGCCGCTCGATCTGTGCGCGGATCATGCCCGCGAGGTACTCGCGCCCGACCTCGACGAAGGTCCGGTCGCTCACCCGCATCGAGGCGGCGGGCACCCCGGCGGACGCCCCGAAGACCGTCACCAACCGCCTGCGCGAGTGCTCCGAGGGCGCCTCAGCCCGGAGGTCGTCGGCGAGGCGCGTGGCCCCGTCGAGGATCCGGGCGACCCGATCGACGTCCATGCGCGACAGCGCCGCCTTCAGCATGCCCAGCATTCGGGCAGCGCCGTGAGGCATGGGAGTCCCGGCGGATTGGGCGAAGCGCTCGACCACTTCGGTCACCGTCGGAGACTCGCGGGCCTCGCGCATGCCGACCCGCACGATGGCGGTCACCAGGTCGTCGAGATTGTCCGCGAGGGCCGCCTTCATCGACGGCGGGTCGGGCTCGCTCGTTCGACCGTCGGGCGGGGGGATGGAGCGCCCCACCCCGTCGACCGCCGCCAGGTCCCCAGGAGAGGTGCGCACTCCCTTCGGCAATGGACCGGCGCTCGCCGCAAGCAGCCTGAGGGCCGCGAGCACGTGGGGCCCGCGGCGCTGCCCGTCGCTCGAACCCCAGGTGAGCTCGCCGTCGCGCAGACTCAGGGTCACCATCTCGGTCCGGCCGTCGACGGTGATGTCGAGGGCCAGGCGAGCGATCACCGGGCCCTTGGCATCCGCCGCTGCACGCAGCGGCTCGCCCATGGATTCGAGGGCCACCTGGGCCGCGGCCCGGAGGTCTTCGGTTGCGTCCATCAGGCTGCCCCTCGGCGGGCCGCGTCGTGGCGACGGGAGACCTCGAAGCGCAACGCGCTCGGCGCCCGGCGCAGGTCGAGGCTGGTCACCTCTTCGAGCAGCCCCCGGGCGATGTCCCGGCGCCCCTCTCCTTCGACCTCATCGGCGCGGCGCAGAAAGACCGTGACCAGGACCCGCATCGCCGCTGCGTTTTGTTCGATGACCACGCGGTCCACCTCGATGGCCCGGCGGAAGGCCGCGAGGGCCGGGGCGTGGCGGTCCCGCCCCGCGTGGGCCATCGCGGTCCGGAGGTGGGGCCGAGCCCAATCGGCCCGTCGGGCGGAGGCCCGCTCGAAGCGGCCCATTGCACGCTTGAAGGCCCCGAAGAAGAGCCACATCACGCCGAACATGTAGTCTTTGAAACCGAGAAACCTGACCAGGAGCGGGTCGACGGTGGGCAGCGCGAGGCGGTCCTTCTCGACCGGAGAGAGAGCCGCGCCGCCCTCTTCTTCTTCACCCCGGAGTTCGAGGCGGGCCCGAATGGCGGCCTCGGCGTCTTCGATTTCGGCCCACATGGCCGAGACGCTCGTCTGATCGCGGAGCTCGCGGAGATAGCGGAGGGCGCGGCCGTCGCCGACGGCGCCGAGGCTGCGAATAGCCTGCATCTTCAGCCGCGTATCACCGTCGGCCGTGTGGGCACCGATGGCCTCGGTGTCTTCCGGGGTGCCAAGGGCGCCCAGGGCCTCGAGGGCCCTTCGCGCCACCCGGGGGTCGTCCGTCGCGGCGAGGAGGTCTCGGATATAGCCGCGCCCGCGAGCATCGCCCGCCAACCCGAGGGCCCCCGCCAGGACCACCTTGTTGCGGGCGACGACGCTGCGCTCATAGGCCGAGACCAGCGCCGGGTGGACCCGGGGGTCGTCGATGCGGCCGAGGGCCCGGGCGGCGTCCACGGCGGCCTCCGGATCGACCCCATCGACGACGGCGATCAAAGACGGAACCAGCCGAGGTTCCCCGGAATACCGCAGCGCCTCGATGAGGCCCTGGCGGTCCACGTCGTTCAACATGGCCTCGCCGCTCTCGAGGGCGGCGCCGACGTGGGCGACGATGACATCGGGCAGGTCCCGGATGCGCATCTGCAGTTGCGCCCGCTGGTCGCTGGGCATGTGAATGAACGGCTCGTCGACGGTCTCCGCCTCCCAGTAGCGCCCGATGCTTTCGGTGAGTTCGGTGACGGTCCGGGCGAAGCTCTCACGCTCTGCCTTGTACTCCCGGCCCTGGGCGCCGGGCAGCTGAGCCTTCGCCTCGGAGAGCTCGTAGGCGATTTCCACGTCCCGAACCCTGGGTAGGACCTCGGCGACCCGTTTCAGTTGGTCCGACGGGATGCTCTTGCGGCTCGAGGTGAGCATGACAGTCAGGCGCTTAACCGCCGCCCGGCGTTGGCGCAGGTTGCCGGCCCGGAGCACCCCCAGAAGCGTCCGGGCGTCGTCGAGCTCGGTAACGGCGAAGCCCCCGGCGCCACTTTCGGCGCCCGAGTCGAGGCGCCCTAGAAAGGACGCGTCGGCGCCCCCGATGGCCCGCGGGGCGATGACCGGCCGAGGGTCCTCGACCAGCCCCTTGGCGTGATGGCTCTGGTGCTCGTCGAAGCCGTGGGCTGCGAGGCGCCCCACCAGGCGCCGGCCCAGGGCGGCGTCGTCGGCGTCTCCCGGAGGTGCGTCCTGAGCTCGTCGACCTCGCTGGCCATGCCTCGCCGTCCCTGCCCTTTTTGCCCGTCGTTTTCAGCCGTGGCGAACGCGCAGCCGGAAGAGCCCCGCCCCCGTCGCCACCATCAAGATCGTGTACCCCGCCTCGACGCGTCCGTCGATGGCGAACACCCGGTTGTCCCCCTCGGGGTCTCCGGCCACCTCGATGCCCCGGCGGTCCCGCTCGGCGCGCACATCGAGAACCACCGCCTCTTGGCCGCCGCGGCGTCGCAGAACCACTCCCCGGTCCGCGCCTTGGAAAAAGAGAGCGACGTAGAGCGTTGGCCCCTCGCTGGCCGGGTCTTGGCCCTCATCCACGAGGCAGACGGCCCCAGGCGTCGGCAGCGATCCGACCTCGGTCCAGCTCTGACCATCATCCCCCGAAACCTGGGCGCCCCGGTGGCCGTCCGAGGCCACGACGAGCTCCGATCCATCCGCGGCGATGTGATACTCGGTCTCGCTCTCCGTCGATCGGTGGAGGCCGGGGACCGAGCGCATCGTCCAGGAGTGGCCGCCGTCGTCGCTCCGAGCGGTCTGGGCCGGGCCCTTGGCCGGGACCGAGAGCACCACGACGCCGCCCTTCGCGTCGTCGGCGAGGGCCGCGACGGGGGCCAGCAGCAACGGGCTCGACCAGCTCTCCCCGTAGTCTTCGCTGCGGAAGAGCGCCCCGGAGCGTGTCCGGCCCCAAAGCCGGGCCCCATGCGCGTGGCGCTCGGCGCTCACGAAGAACGCCACCTCGGGGTCGCTGCGCCCCTGACTCCAGTTGTTGCGCGGCGAGAACGACTCGCCGTCGTCATCCGAGACGAGGACTCCGGAGAGCCGCGTGCCGACGGCTAGGCGCTTGCCTTCGGAATCGAGGGGACAGACCGTGGTCGGGCGCACCTCACCGAGGCCGCGACTCTCGATCGGGGTCACGGCGTCGGCTTCACCGGCAACCCGGTAGAGCTCCTCACCCACCGCGACCCACCCCCCGGCGACCCGTGCGACGTCGTAGATCATCGCCCCCGACGGCCCGAGATGCCTGACTTCGAGGCGCTCATTTGGGAACGCCTCGGGCAGCGCCGCCCCGGAGAGCCGTGCTTCTTCTTCGAAGGTGAGCTCGTCCCCGTCGATGAGTCCGTCGCCCGCGAGGTCGATGTCGTCGGCGAGGGTCTCCATGCCGTCGTCGTCGACTTCGTCGTTCACGCCGAGGAGCGGTGGCAGGTCCACGTCGTCCTCTCCGTGGCCGCCGCCCAGGCTGACCACGTCGTCGACGCCCTCCTCCCCCGCGTCGTCGGTGAGCACCTTTTCGCTCTGCCCCGGGTCGCCACCGATGTTGAAGTCTTCGGACCAGTCGTCGAGGGGCCCTGCTTCATTGTCCTCGGTCCAGCCGTACTCGTCGCCGGCCGTGTCTCGGGCATCGAGGCCGTCCGTGCCGATGTCGTCCCCGACCGCTTCGTTGTCGAGGACCCAGCTCTCGCCCTCCCCGGCGCCACCCTGCTCACCGAGTCCCAGGAGCGTGACCGGGTCGAAGTCCATGCCCGCTTCCTCGTCGTCGAGGCCGACCTGCTCGGCGTCGTCGAGGGTTCCGAGCAGCGGGGCCAGGTCTTCGTCGACGCCCGTGGCCTCGTCACCGTCGAGGGCGTTCTCCAGCGGCGGCAGCTCGTCCAGGAGGTCGTCGCCCGGGTCTTCGTCAGGTCGGTCGGACATCACCGGCCTCGTCGAGGAGCTTCCTTACCCAGGCGCCGGAGGACCTCCTGGAGATCCTCCCAGACCGGACGCTTCATATTTGGGCTCCGGAGCAAAAACGCCGGGTGGTACGTCGGCATCACGGGGATGCCCTCGTAGGTCGACCAGCGCCCGCGCCAGCCCCGGGCGTCTTCGTCGAGGCATCCGAGGTGTTCCGCCGCGCAGCGCCCGAGGGCCACGATGACCCGCGGCGCCACAATCTCGAGCTGCCCCGCAAGGAACGGCTTGCACGCCCCAGCTTCGTCGGAAGTCGGCGTGCGGTTGTCCGGCGGGCGGCACTTCACGACGTTGCAGATGTAGACCTCGCCGGCCCCTTCGCCCATCGCCCCGATCATCTTGTCGAGGAGCTGCCCCGCCTTGCCGACGAAGGGGCTGCCCTCCTGGTCCTCGTGGTACCCCGGCCCTTCGCCTACGAAGACGATGTCGGCAGTGTGACTGCCGCGCGCAAAGACGCTGCGATTCCGCCCCGCGTGAAGACCGCACTCGGTGCAGGAGGCGGCGGACTCCGCGAGCACCGTCAGCCGCGCCGTTTCATCGCCCTTCGCAGCGGCGGCCACGGGAGCCACGGGCGCCGGGGGTCGCGCTGCGCTGGCAGGGCGCTCTTGTCGGCGCTCTTGTCGGTGCTTTTGCCGGTGCTCTTGCTGGCGCTCTTGCTGGCGCTCTCGGGGCTGCCCCTGGGCAATACGTTCCGGCGTCGGCGGAGGCTCCGGCAGCCCGCGTCCGCCGAGCCCCTGATCCCATTCGAGCAGCTCCCGGGCCATCCGGGTAATCCTCGCCAACTCTGCCTGAACACCATCCTCGGGCACGGAGAAGGCGATACAACGTCCCCCGGCGGGAGGCAACCAAGGCCTAAAAGCGCTCGATTTCGCTCATTCTCCTCC
>JAFDCW010000699.1 GCA_019312705.1 Deltaproteobacteria bacterium | reverse complement strand
CCGCGTATCGCCCTCCTCGAAAAACGAGGCCGGCAGCGATGAGTGCGCTGACGGCGCTACCGATCTTCGACCAGGATCGCGTGAACCCATAGACGCGAGTCTTCTCGTCCTGGCGGCCTTCCTGGCGCAGCCAGTCGAGGATGATCGCCTTGTGCGTGCCCGTCCGAAAGGCGTCGCCGATGCCGAAGAAGAACATGGCCCCAAAGAAGTGCCAGAGCGCCTCCCCGAAGCCGAAAATGACGAAAGACGCAATGTAGGCCGTGAAAGACACGACCATCGCCTTCCTTCGGCCGAGGACGTCGGCCATCGCCCCTGACGGAATCTCGAAGACGTTGAGGATGATTTCCCGGAAGGCGACCAGGAAACCGACCTCGGTGAACGAGAGCCCCTTCTCGAGGAGCGCGAGCAACAAGAACGGTTCGAAGTACCGTTGGTTCTTGAGGAACCCGTAGAGCGAAAATCGAAAGAGCATCATCGCGAGCGACTCAGCCGTTGGACGCCTCGGGGGCCCTGGCCTCGGCCTCCGGCGGCACGATCGACCTTTCTCAGCTCGCCATCTGAGTCGAGGGGGGGCGGGGTCGTCACCGCATCACCATACCCGGTATTGGGGCGGGACCACGCCCTTCCCTCCCCTTGACGCCCCCGGACCAAATAGCTAAGTATCCCGTCCTCTTGTCGTCTTTGCGGGCGTAACTCAGTTGGTAGAGTGGCAGCTTCCCAAGCTGCAAGTCGTCAGTTCGAATCTGATCGCCCGCTCCAAGTTTGGCTTCGTGATTTCGGCCGGTTTCGCGTTCTTGCGGGCCGGTCGTTTTCGTTGGTGAGCCTGGGATGGTCACCTCGAGGTGGGTTTCGTCGTCGTAGCGGCGCGACGGGAGGCGGCGGGACACCATGGGCACCGGCCTCGTCGCAGCGGTCGATCGACGCGTCCGGCGGACCCTCGAAAGCGACGGCTCGACGGGCGCTACCGACGCTTCGCCAGGGTCCCCACCCCTGCCGGCCGAGGCTCTGCTAGCCCGTGATATGGCGGAACGGCGCTTCGGCCCGGTCCAAGGAAAGATGACCAGTGATGCAGAAATCCAGGCTACCTGGCTTCTACAAGCTCTCCGTGGACGAGCGGCGTCGCCTCGCGGCGCAGGCGTTGGGAATCGACGTGCGAAGCCTGACCCGAGCGCTGGCCGCCGGCGGTCTCGACGTCGCGACCGCCGATAAGACCATCGAGAACGTGCTTGGCACCTACTCGCTGCCCTTCGCCGTCGGCCTCAACGTTCGCGTCAACAACCGCGATCACCTCGCCCCGATGGTCGTGGAGGAACCGTCAGTCGTCGCCGCGGCGTCCAACGCCGCCAAGATGGTGCGCGCCGGCGGCGGCTTCATGGCAGAAGCCGACGAGCCCATCATGATCGCGCAGGTCCAGCTCGACGGCGTCCCGGATGGCACGGCCGCAGAGCAGGCCATCGAAGGCGCGCGCGTGGAGCTCATGAAGATCGCGAACCAGGCTGTGCCCGGACTCGTGGCGCGCGGCGGCGGAACGCACGACCTCGAGGTCCGAGACCTCGGCGATGGCATGCTCGTCGTGCACTTCCACGTCGATTGCCGCGACGCGATGGGCGCAAACCTGGTGAACACGGTCGCAGAGCGGGTCGCTCCGCGAGTGGCGGAGCTCGCCAGGGGAGACGTGGGCCTCCGGATCGTATCCAACTGGAGCGACCGGCGCTGCGTTCGCGTGCGCGTACGCGTCCCCACGCATGCACTGGGTGTCGGCGACCACGACGGCAAAGAGGTACGCGACGGCATCGTGAGCGCCTCGCGTTTCGCCGAGAAGGACCCCTACCGCGCGGCGACGCACAACAAGGGCATCATGAATGGGGTCGACGCCGTCGTCGTAGCCACCGGCAACGACTGGCGCGCAGTCGAAGCAGGCGCCCACGCTCACGCCGCGAGGAACGGCCGCTACGAGCCGCTTTGCACGTGGCGGGCCTCTGAGGATGGCGCCCTGGTGGGTGAGCTCGAGATGCCGCTGGCCCTCGGGATTGTGGGCGGCCCGGCTCGTGTGCACACCGGCGCTCAGCTCGGCCTCGAGGTCACTGGCGCCAAGACCGCCCAGGAGCTCGCCATGATCGTCGCCTCTGTCGGCGTTGCATCAAACCTGGCAGCTCTGCGTGCCCTCGCCACGGACGGAATCCAGCGCGGCCACATGGCGCTGCACGCACGGAGCGTCGCCATTGCGGCCGGAGCGCGGGACGACCTCGTCGAGCAGGTCGCCGCCGCCATCCACGACGCGGGCAACGTCAACATCGAGGCCGCCGGCGAAGTGCTCGCCCGACTGACGCCGCCAACCGACCTGGCCCGCGCCGCTGGCGAGTGATCCCCAATCGGGTACCGTCAACGCCGACGAAAGGCTTACGCTGCGCTATGGTTCCCGCGATGCCAGACGTCAGCGCCCCCGTTCTGCCCGACCTGCCCAACCTGCCCAACCCCGTCGACGCGCCGGTCGCTGTCTATGACGTCCTGGGCACGCAGGTCGGGGCGACGAGTGAAGGGCCCGAGGGCGCGCCAGCGATCTTGCTGATCCACGGGGTGCCCGGGGGCACGCGAGACTACCGCTACCTCGCACCACTACTCAGCCGGACCCTTCGAGTGCACCGCCTCGACTTGCCAGGGTACGGGGCGGTCCGGGACGCCCAATGGCACGACTACAGCCCGGACGGCCGGGCGCGGCTAGTGGTCGGAGTGGCCGATGCTCTTGGCCTCGAAGAGCTCGCTGTGCTTGGGCACTCGATGGGCGGGCCGGCGGCAATTGCGACGGCGGCCATGGTGCCCCACCGGGTCACGGCGCTCATCGTCCTCGCGAGCGTCGGCGTGCGCCGGCACCGGGGCATGGCCCTCTCACCGGCGCAGGCGGGGGTGCTGCGGTGGGCCGCGGGGCTACCCGGCGTCGGCCGAGCGCTCTTGCCGAAGGGCCGAAAACTCTATCGACGCATGGGCTTCCCCAATGCCGATACGTTGACGGCCCGGGAGCTGCGCATCGACCTCGCAAACGTGATGACCATCGACTTCGTTGCCGCCCGGCGCCGGGCGGCGGCCGTGCGGGCCCGGGCGTTGGTGGCGTGGGCCGACGACGACCCGCTGGTCGAGCCAGAGATCGGCCAGAGGCTCTCGGCCGTGATCCCGGACGCACAAACCGCGACCTACCCCTCGGGAGGTCACAACATCCAGAAGACGCGGGCCCGGGAACTGACCGAGAGCATCACGG
>JAFDCW010000083.1 GCA_019312705.1 Deltaproteobacteria bacterium | reverse complement strand
CGAGGGTTGTCCTTGTGATCGAGGACGTAGCGCTCGAAGTCTCCGCGTCCGCCCGTTTCGCTGCCAAATCCCATGAGTTCGAGGCCTAGTTCGACGTCGAGCCACTCTGGGCAGGCCGCCCGCCCCATGTAGGCACGGTGACTGGTCCAATCGCTGTCCGTCGCGACCTCGACAACGTGGGCGCGGGGAGGGTTGTTGTGATGGTAAGCGATCAGCCGGCCGGTCAGCGCGGGGCTCGTGATGATGCTATCTGGACGTCCGGCAAAAACCGGGCCCAGCCGCACTTGCCGGGTGTTGAGCCAGTTGGAGAACGGCGAGTTGACGGTCTTGAAGAGCCGCCCGAAGAGGTCGAGGCCGGCGACCAGCGCCAGATGAATGTGTGAACTCATCAACGCGTAGGACAGCAGGCGCCAGTCGGAGTCTGTAATGCCCTTGCCGAGGCGATGCAGGTACTCGTCGCGCTCAGCGCTGGATGTCAGGCGGAACTCTTGATTGATGAACCGGCAGATCACGTGGACCAGATCACCGGGGCGGATAGTGCGGCGGAAACGGGGCATGCACCCTCATCGTGCCGAGAGCGGCTCAGTTGCGTCCTGTTTGGAGAAAGTTCGATAAGTTTAGAAAGTGCGGACCGTCCCCTCACCTCATCGGTAGGGGCCAGTGGTGGCGCGGATGAGTGCGTAGAGCGCTTGTAGGCGTTTCAAGATCGTGACGGCGCCCGACGGGTCTTCGAGTTGGGGCTCGAGGTGGGCGACGAGGGTATTGGCACCGACGTGAACGTGGGGGGTGTCTTCGACGAGGCGGGCGAGCAGGCCGCGGGCCTCGCCGCCGTAGTGTTGGGCGTCGGCGTCGGGGAGCGCGGGGCCGGTGCTGAGGAAGTGGTAGTCGACGTCGACCGGGTCTTGCACGTGGAGAATCGCGGTGGTCCGGTAGGGGGTGCCATCGGTGGTCCATTCCGTGATGACGGAGGCCTGGTCGTGGCCGCGGTCGAAGTGCAAAGCCATTCGGGATTGCTCGAGGGTCGCGGCTTCTCGCGTAGCGACGACCAGCCAGGTGCTTAGGTGCGCCGCCATCGGGCTCGCCGGGGGGATGGCTGCCCGCGCCTTCGGCAACGCCTCGGCGATATCGCGCAGCGTGCGGCACATGCGGTCGAGGGCCGCGTGGCCGCGGTCTAGGGAGATGAACTTCATCTCGGTATCATCGACGTCGTCGAGGTCGTCGGCGAAGAGCGTTCTGCCGAGTGTCTGGACGAACGCGCGTACCTGAGCGTCGTCTCGTCCGGCTACGTAGTGGCGGTTGCCGACGCGCGGGTCCTGGAGGTCGACGCTCTTCTTGAAGAGTCGATGAAAGCCGCTCGTCTTGCCGCCATCGAGGTCGAGGTGAAGGTCCGGGTAGGTGAGCGTGCCGACGAGCGCCGGGCCGTCTTGGTCCTCTCCGAGGCGGACGACGAGCTCCGCATGCTCCGTGGACTTCGTCATCTCGTGGCCATCGAAGTGCATGCCGTGTTTTTGGGCGGCGTGTTCCCAGATGGCGCGCCGCCGGGAGGATCCAACGACTGCCGGTGCGACGGCGTCGTTGCCGCCGACCGCCCCGGGCCGCGTGATTTCAATCGGCAGACGCACGGCCAGGTTTCGTCCCCAGGAAACAACGCCCACGACATCGAGAAACCAGTTGAGGTGAAAGAGCTCCCCCCGAAACGTCGGTGGTACGTCCGGCAACTCGAACCGAATCGGCAGCCCCTCGAGAACTCTGCTCATCGGCACCGTGTACCGATGCCGGGTCGAGTCTCGCGTTCCTCGATATAGACCTTCGTCGTTGAAGAGCGTCTCCTCCCCGGCGAGGCTCACCCGGACTTCGTTGAAACGGGCCGGGTCGTGGTTGAGCATTCCGATGGCGACTTGCATGGGTTCGCCGGCGGCCACGACCTCACTCGCGAGGCTCACTTCGAGCCCCGGGGTCGAACCCACGGGCCCCCCCGGCGAGGTGCTGTAGGTGCGCGGCCGCGGTTCCGTGCCCCCCGCGGGTGGCGGCCGGTGGCCAACCCGGAGCGTGAACTTCTCGGTGGCGTCGGGCCACCAGTCGATGTCCACCCGCGCCTCGGCGACGTACTCCACGCGGGGTCCGCCCTGGAAGTATGTGGGTAGGGCGTCTGCGGGAAGGCTGAACGCGAAGCGGAGTTCATGGCTCCCCGCGGGAAGCAGCCGCGGCCCCGAGAGCTCGGCGCGCTGGCGAACGATCGACCGCCTGTGGGTCCGCGCGCTGCTTCCGGAACCGATGGTGACCTTTTCGCCCCCCTTCAAGTCCACGGTGATGGCCTCGATCGGCACCTCCCGGTCTGCTTCGACGATCAGCGCCGCCGTCACCTCGGTCCCCGGTGTGATCAGGGCGGGGGCGCGTAGCGAGAGCGATGGTCGATGTTTGATGAAGGCCACGGGACGCTGAGCTTAGCGCCAAACGTTACCCCCCGGGGTTCGCGGATTCGGTAGTAGAGTGGCGCTGGTGGAACGGTTGCGGCGAAACTGGGGGGTCTTGGCCCTCGCGTTGTGGTGGCCCGTGGCATCGCTGAGTTGCAGTTCTCCCTCTGCTTCTCCGACAACCGCCGAGCCCACCCAGCCGGACCTTCCTCCCGAAGCGGTCGAGGGAGGCACGGCGAGGTATCAGTTCTTCGTGAGTCCCCCGGTGGCTGCGCTCGCGGAACTCGACGCGATGAACGAGAGCTTGCTCACCGAGCACGTCGGCGGCTCGTCGCACCTGCTCATGGTGCGAATCACCGAGGCCGGCTCGCTCCAGGAGACGATGCCCGACGGAGAGCGGCGGAGCTACGACTACGCGTGGGTCGAAGTGCGTACGACTCTCTACGCAACCAGTGAAGGGTTCGAGGCGTACCGCGCCCGGTTTCCCATCTTCCACCTGACGGGCTTCGAGACACCCTCCGGGGATCGCGGCGAAGGGGTGCCTTCTCCGATCTCGAATCTCCGAGGGCGGACCGGGCAGGAGGTGATCTTCGTCGGTGACCTCCCATCGCCCCGCGGATCGTCCGAAGGTTGGGTCCCGGAGCCGTTGCGCGAAGGGGGCTACGAGAGATACGTCGTGCAGACCCGAGAGCTCCTCGGGCCCCACTACGCGCAACGTGTGATGGCGGTGGTCGGCCCTCAATGAATCGGGCAGGCGCGGTACGGCGGCGTCAGGCGTTTGCCTGAGTGGCGGACTCTTCGGCCTCGGCCTGGGCCGCGTCGCCTAGGCGGCGGACCCGCGGGCTGGTCCAGAGGTAGAGCACGACTACGGTGACGAGGGTGGCGCTGGCCCAGTAGGGGAGGGTGGGGCCGAGTTCGTAGAGGGCGGTGCCGAGGAGGGGGCCGATGGTGCGGCCGAGGCCTTGCGCCGCGCTGTTGAGGCCGGCGACGGCGCCTTGTTCGTTGTCCGCGACGGAGAGGCTCAGGAAGGCGGTGATGCCGGGGAGGGCGAGGCCCTGGCCGATGCCCTGGAGGAGCAGCGCGCCGGTGAGCGTCGCGAAAGTGTCGCTGAAGGTGAGGAGGACCAGGCCGACCAGGACGATGGGCAATCCAAAACGCATGAGGCGCAGCGGCGGCCAACTCACTCGACGTACGAGGTAACCCTGCACGAAGACCGCCACGACGCCGTAGAGCACCAAGGCCATGCCGACGGCCCGAGCGGTTTCGCCTTCGTCGAGAGCGAGGCGGTCCTGGTAGTAGAACGCGATGGTCTGCTCCATCGCGACCGACGCGACGGTGGCGACGACGCCGACCGCCAGGAGCGGCCAGATGCGCCGGAAGACGGCGCGCTGATCGCCGGGTTCCCGCTCCCGGTGGCGCTCTGGCTCGGGCAGGCGCGTGTAGACGAAGAGCGCGTTCAAGACCGCGACGGCGACGGAGAAATAGACCGCGGCGAGCAGGCTCACGTAGCTGAGGGCTGCGCCGATGGCGGGGCCGAAGATGATGCCGAGGCCGAAGGCGGCGCCGATGAGGGCCATGCCGCTGGTGCGATCTTCGCGGTCGGTGATGTCGGCCATGTAGGCCTGGGCCGTGGGGAAGGTCGCCGACGAGAGCAGGCCGCCGAGCACCCGGGTGGTGAGCAGCAGGCCGAAGAGCGGGCCGTGGTCGAGCCACCCGCGCATGCCCGCTTCGCACACCAGGGCAAAGGCCAGGAACGTCCCGGCGAACCCCAGGATGCCGACGAGCAAGATGGGCTTGCGCCCCTTCTCTTCACTCTTGCGTCCCCAGAAAGCCGCGGACGCAAACTGCATCAGCGAGTAGCCGGTCGAGAGCGCGCCGACCTCGAGCTCGCCGAGGCCGAGCTGGCGACCGAGGGGCGCCATGATCGGAAAGAGCACGCTCAGCCCGAGGATGCTGTTGAAGAGCGCTATGAAAAGTAGGGCCTTGGGCCGCATGGCGGCGGAGCCTAGCAGCCCCGGGACCCCCCCGCGACCGAGGATCGAGGCAGGGGCTGGATGCCTGCGGCCTTGATGTTGACCACGTCGTGGCGGCGCTCGAGGGAGCCGTCGACGAGGAGGACCGGGCGCCTGGTGATGACGTCGTGGTGCCGCGCGAAGAGCGTCGGCGATACGACGACGTTCACCATGCCCGTCTCGTCCTCGAGGGAGAGGAATACGAACCCCTTTGCAGTGGCCGGCCGCTGGAGGGAGTTGATGAGCCCCGCCACGCGAACGGGCCCCGGGGGGCGGTCCGGGAGGGCGCCGAGGGGCGGCACGTCGTGGGCGGCGAGCCAGTCTCGGTGAAACTCCATCGGGTGGCGCTCCGCTGATGTGCCCAACGAGGCGTAGTCTTCGCGGGTCTCGACGGCAGGGGCGAGGGGCGGAAACTCGGGGGCCTGGGCCTCGGCCGGATGGTGAGGCGCGAGGGGACCGGCGACGGGTCTTGCGATGCGCAAAACCTCCCAGAGCGCGCGGCGTCGATCGCCGGCGAGCCCATCGAAGGCCCCGGCCCGGGCGAGGCGCGTGAGGGTGTGGGCGTCGAGGCCGCTGTCCCGGGCGAAGGCTTCGATGGACTCTATGCCTCGACCGAGCACGCCCTCGAGGGCGAGGCGTGCCCGGGGGCCGATGCCCCGGACGATGCGCAGGCCGAGACGCAGAGCGAAGGCATGGGGCCCCCGGGATGCCGGCTCGAGGGTCGCGTCCCAGAGGCTCTTGGTGACGTCGGGGCGGCGCAGTTCGATGCCGTGGCGCCGGGCGTCGGTGACGACGGTGCCGACCGGATAGAAGCCCATCGGTTGCGCGTTCAAGAGTGCGGCATAGAACTCCGGCGTGTAGTGGCGCTTCAGGTAGGCCGACGCATAGACGAGCAGCGCGAAGGATGCCGCATGGCTCTCGGGGAAACCGTAGCTCGCGAACGTTCGTAGAAGCTTTGCGATGCGCTCCCGGACCGAGCGCCGGAGGCCCCGGCGCCGCATGCCCGCGAGCAGCTCCCGGGACAGTCGCGCTCGGGTCTCGCCGCACCCTTTGTCGCCCATCGCTCGGCGGAGTTCGTCGGCTTGGTCCGCGGTGAAGCCTGCGGCGGCGATCGCGACCTTCATGCCCTGCTCCTGGAAGAGCGGCACGCCGAGGGTCCGGGCGAGGGCCGGTTCGAGGCTCGGGTCGAGGTAACGGACGGGCTCTTCGCCCCGGCGGCGCCGGAGATAGGGGTGCACCATTTCTCCCTGGATGGGCCCCGGGCGAATCAGTGCCACCTGGACCACCAGGTCGTAGAAGCGCTCCGGGGCCATGCGGGGCAGCGTCGCCATCTGGGCCCGTGATTCGATTTGAAAGACGCCGACGGTGTCGGCCTTCCGGATCATCCGGTAAGTCGGCGGGTCATCCACCGGCAGCCGGGCGAGGTCCAGGCGCTCGCCGCGATGTTTGTCGACGAGCGCGAGGGCGTCGCCGAGGAGGGTGAGCACGCCGAGGCCGAGGAGGTCGACCTTTACCAGGCCCACGTGGCCGAGGTCGCTTTTGTCCCACTGGATGACGGTGCGCCCCGCCATCGCCGCGGGCTCGATGGGCACGACATCGCGCAGCGCCTCCCGGGTGAGCACGAAGCCGCCGACGTGAATGCCTCGGTGCCGCGGCAGGCCTTCGAGCCCGCGTACGAGGCGCACCAGGGCCCGTATGCGTCCGCTTTTGCGGGCGAGGCCCGCGCGTTCGATGCCGCCGGCCTCGAGGACATCGGCGGCGGCCCGGCTGCCGGACGCCGGCGTATCGGTGGGCACCGTTGCCCCGACCTCCCGGGCGAGCGCGTCCGCCATGTCGGTAGAGAGGCCGAGGACCCGGGCGGCGTCTCGGACCGCGCTACGCCCGCGCCAGCAGATCGTTTCCGAGACCATCGCCGCGTGTTCGCGGCCATAGCGCTCGTACACGTATTGGAGGACCTCTTCGCGGTCCCGGTGGGCGATGTCGATGTCGATGTCTGGTGGTTCTCGGTGCCCCGGCCCGCGTCCTTCGACCAGGAAACGCTCGAAGAGCAGGCCTTGGCCGACGGGGTCGACGGCCGTGATGCCGAGGCAATAGCAGACGGCGCTGTTCGCTGCCGACCCGCGGCCCTGGACCAGGACGCCCCGGGATCGAGTGAAGCGCACGATGTCCCAAACGATCAGGAAATAGCCGGCGAGGCCGAGGCGACGGATGACCTCTAGCTCGTGTCGGAGTTGGCGGTCGTGTTCTTCGCGGCGGCGCGGGTAGCGCTCCCGAGCGCCGTCTTCGACCCGGGCGGCGAGGAAGGCATCCCCATCTTCGACCCCCGGTGGCAGCGGGTAGGCCGGCAGGCTCGGGGATAGATCGTGCAGCCGGAACGCGCAGCGTTCGGAGACCTCGAGGGTGAGTGCGAGGCCCGTCGGGTCGCCGCGCCAACGCCGCACCATCTCCGCCGGGCCGGCGAGGCGACGTGCGTCGTTGGGGAAGAGCAAGTCACCGGCGTCGTCGAGGGTGACTCGGTGTTTGAGGCAGACCAGCGCGTCCTGGACCGGCTTGTCTTTGGCCTCGGCGTAGCGCACGTCCCCGGTGACGAGCCAAGGCACGGCGAGGCGCCGGGCGAGGTCGATACCATCGAGCACACGTCGTGCGTCTTCGGCGAGGGCGTGGTCCTGGACCTCGATGTAGAAGCGGCCCCGGAAGATCTCTGCGAGTGTTCCCGCGAGTGTGCGGCCATCGGCGTTCCCGTGTCCGTGTCCGTGTCCGTGTCCGTTTCCGCTCCCGGCGGCGCTGCCCCCGCCGCTACCCAAGCAGACGAGGCCCCGGGACTGTGCGGCGAGGGTGTCGATGTCCACCGCGGGCAGGCCGCGGGGGCGGTTCATGCGCCCTGCGGTCACGAGGCGGCTCAGGTTGCGGTAGCCCTCGAGGTCTTCGGCGAGCAAGACGACCGAACCGCCGACGTCGAGGGAGACCTCGGCCCCGAAGATCGGCCGGACCCCCACCAACGCTGCGGCCCTCGAGAAGCGCACGACGCCGCCGAGGTCGTCGAGGTCGGTGAGGGCCAGGGCGCCGAGGCCGACGTCTTTGGCGCGGCGCGCGAGGGCCTCGGGGGTCGAGGCGCCGTCGAGAAAGGAGTAGGCGCTTCGGCAATGCAGCTCGACGTAGCTCACGTCGTCAATCCACCCACGCGACGACCAGCCACTCGTCGTCTTCGGCGTCGGCACTGACGTGGGCCTCGAGGAGGGCGAGGACTGGCCCTTCGAGCTCGGCCCAGGCGAAGAGTTGCACGTGTTTCGTGCCCGTGTGCCACCACGGCGGGGTCACCCGCTCGACGCGGCCGAGGCGCACTACCCGTCGTCGCCGACCTCCGACGATGGCCGCGCCGTGCACCACCGGGCTCGGCTTCGGCAGGCGTCGCCACGGCAGGTAGGGCGCCGAGAGGTCGGTCGGCGCTTCGCTCTCGGGGGCGTCGAGGCGAAAGGTGGCCCGGCGGAGGGCGGGGCCGACCTCGCGTACCGCGGGGCGTTTGACCGAGCCCTCGCCGAAACGCGTGCGAAGACGGCCGAGGGCGACCTCTCGGGCCGCCGGTGCCCGGTGTCCCTCGGCTCCCGCGGCGAGGGCACCATGACCAAAGAGCCTTCGAGGCTCGGAACGGGCCTCGGCGGTGGCCGTCGCCCGGACCCGAAAACCGCTGGCGGGGGCGACGAAGCGCGCCGCTTCGAGGTGGGTTCGGGTGAGCTCTCGGAGGGTGCCGGGGGCGTTGGTCGGTGAGCCCACGCGAATGGTGAAGACCTGGCTTCGGCTTTGACGGAGGTGGACGGTGAGGGTGAGCTCGGTCGCGCCGAGGCAGCCCCGTTCGAGGGAGCGCCCGAGGCGTTCGAGGGCTCGTCCGAGTACGAAGAGGAAAGGCTCGAGGTGCTCGAGCTCGTCATCGAAGGCGACGCTCACTTCGAAGCGCGGGGCGGCCTGCGCGGGGAACGGCCGCCGGGGGTCGTCACCGTCGGCGCGGCGCCGGGCGAGGGCGACCTCGGGGCCGAGGCGGCGGCCGAGGCTGCCAGCGGAGAGGGCTCGCAGTTGGCCCACGGTGCGAATGCCGAGGGCCGCGAGCAAGTCGAGGGCGACGCCGTCGAGGTCGAGGGCTTCGAGGGGAGAGCCATCGAGGAACGCGCGGGCGTCGGCGGGGGAGACGAGGCGGATCGTGTTGGGGGCGGACCGAGCTGCGGCCCAGGCGACGGCGGCACTCGGCCCGACGCCGACGGACACCGGACGGAGGTGAGCAAGGGCTCTTTGAACGACGGCGCACCAGGCTCCGAGGGAGCCCGGGCCGGGGACCGGCTCGACCCAGAAACGCGTTGCCCCGACCGCACTGATGCGCGGCGAAGAGACGAGCAAGCGTTCGACGACGCGCCGCTTTTCGGCGTCGATGGCGGCGGGGTTTTCGAGGGCCGAGGAGAGCCGGGGGGCTCGGGCCCGCGCCGCCGCGAGGGTCATGCCGACGCGCACGCCGGCCTCGCGGCCGGCGTCGTCCAACCAGACGACGCGCGCCGCGTTGCCTCGGCCTCGATGCACCGCTCGGGGCACCGACTCATCGGCGGGGGGCGGCCTTCGATGGTGGGCGGCGATCGGGAGCCCGGGCACGTAGACGCAGGCGATTGGTGAGGAGGTCTTCACGAACCGCCTCGACCGCCCGCTCTCGGCCGCCCCGGCTGCTCGCGTGCACTTCGACGATGCGGCGTGTGGGTTCGGCGCCGGTCGGGGCGACGTGCCACTCGACGCCTCGGGGGACGAGGCTCACCCGCGCCGTCGGCGTGAAGGGCGCCGCGCCGACGACGATGAGGCGACTCTCCCGTTCCTGAACCAACCGGCGCAGGCGCGCCCCGGCGCCCGTCGGCGGCGCGCCGGGGTCGAGGGCGATGACCAGACCGAAACCGCCCCCGCGCAAGACGATGTCGACGGCGGGCCAGGCCTCCGCCGGGGTCGGCGGCGCGACGACCCAGAGGGGCGCGACCGCTCCGCCCTTTGCGGCCTGCGCGGATTCTCGAGGGACCGGTGCCCCGACCCAGGCGTGGGGGAGGGCGGTGCCCTCGCCGTCGATGACGACTACCGGCACGCCTTCGCTGAGGGCGACCCGCGCCCACCCGGCGGCGAGGGCGAGGGTGCCGGCCCCCGGGGGACCGGTTACCACCGCAGTTTCCCCCGGGGCGAGGCCTCCCCCCGGGAAGGCCGCGTCGACCTCTGCCCAACCGGTCCCGAGGGCATGACCCCGGCGCGGGACCTCGAGGCGGACCGCTCCCCGGAAATGATGAATGATTTTGGCACGGAGAGCCTCGCTCCGAGAGCCTTCTGCGACGAGCCCCATGGGTCATTTCACTAAACGGACGATCAGTATAGGGCG
>JAFDCW010000698.1 GCA_019312705.1 Deltaproteobacteria bacterium | reverse complement strand
GGGGTCCAGAACCGCTTCGGTCATCCCCACGGCGAGGTCTTCCGGCGCCTCGCGGGCATGGGCCGCGTACTGGCGACGAATCGTGACGGGGGCGTTCAGGTCACGACCGATGGACACGCAATGGAAGTGCGGCCGTATCGCGGGCCGAGCTTTGCGCTCTGATGCCAGGTCAGTCGGCCAAAGCGTCACAGCCTGCGAAGTGCAAGTCCGCCGTCGCCTGGGCAGCATTGCCGTCGACATCTACGATGGCGCAATCGACCGATACCCCGGCGATGCCGTCATCGAACTCGGCGTAGAGGGCGGTGACGGTGCACGTGCCGCCGTCCGACGCCCCATCGTAAACCTGGCCATCGATCACGGCCCGGACGGCGCCACCGCCATCGCGGCTCGACTGCACACGAAAGGCGGTCATGCCGGAGGTCGCCCGAGGCCGGCTGACCTCCGCGTCAATTTGAGTCAACGCACCCTGGTCCAGGAAGCAGTGCCCGCCAAATACCCCCTCCGTAGTCGCCGCGAGGTCGTCACGCTGGAGAGCCACATCCTGGACGAAGTCGAAGCGCTCGACCGCTGCGGCGCCCCGAGCGACGGCGGCTTCGCCGCGCACTGTCAGCTGCTGGTCGTTGGCGCAGCCGAAGGATGCGGCGCCGAGAGCGAGCGCGAGCAGCAAGAGCGGGAGTCGGCGGATGAATTGGGGGGCAATCATGGCAAGCGTCATACTAGCGAGGTCCGTGCCAGCCCAAAAGACCCGTAATTTCGGCTCACCCGGCCTCAGGTGAGACCAATCGTTCACGGCCGGCCCCACCCCGCGGGTCACACACGCCCCTACTCGGGCTTGCCGTACTCGAATCCCAGGGAGGGTCAGAACCCGTGGCGCCAATCAGCCCTGAAAGGGTTTTAGGAAGACGAAAAAGAGCGAGATCGCCCCGAGCAGCAGCACGCCCAGGGCCATGCCCTTCACCGCCCCGAGACCGATGTCCGTGGCCGCCGCGGCCTTCTTCACTTTGCCGACGAGCACACCGGTGAGACCGCTGATGATTAGAGCGATGGTGAGCTTGCCGTGCATCCACCCGGCCTTGGCGTAGACCGATGTGAAGTTCGGGATGAGCACGGTGAGCCCCGCCGCCCAGGCCAAGAGCAGCCCCGGCGTCGCGACCATCAGCATCACCTTGCGGCCCGCGGCGGCCGTCGCCGCTCGGGCGTCGTCCGCTACCAAGACGACCATCAGCGCCGTCGCTGCCGTGCCGCCAATCCACATGATGATGCCGAGCACGTGCAGCGCGCGAAGAACGAAGTCCATTGTGGTCAGTTCCCGATCGGCTTCTCGAAGAGCCGGTATTTCTCGTAGACCTTCGCGCCCATCGCTCGGATCCCGAGGTTCATGGGGTGGTTGTCCTCGAGCGTCCAGCTCAGTTCGCCATGTTCGACGCCCTTTGCGCGCCCGCACCGCGAAACGTCGACGTAGAGGGCCATGGAGAGCCCGCGGCCCGAGGTTCCGGAGCCCCGGAGAACGTCAGACCTTGAGGGGCCCGACCATCTCTTCGGGCTTCACCGCGGCGTCGAAGTCCTCGCCGCTCATGAGTTCGAGCTCGATCGCCGCCTCCCGGAGAGTGCTCTTCTTCTTGTAGGCATGCTTTGCAATCTTGGCCGCGTTGTCGTAGCCGACGTGGGGGTTCAACGCAGTCACCAGCATCAGGCTCTTGCGCAGCTTCTCGTCGATGGCCTCGCGCTCGGGCTCGAGGCCCCGGGCGCAGCGCTCGTCGAAGCTGGCACAGCTGTCACCGAGCAACTGGATGGACTGGAGCAGGTTGTACGCCATGACCGGCTTGTAGACGTTGAGCTCGAAGTTGCCCTGGCTCCCAGCAAAGCCGATCGCCGCGTCGTTGCCCATCACCTGGCAACACACCATCGTCAGGGCCTCGCACTGCGTGGGGTTGACCTTGCCCGGCATGATTGAACTACCCGGCTCGTTCTCGGGGATCCGGAGCTCGCCGATGCCGCACCGAGGTCCCGACGCGAGCCAACGCACGTCGTTGGCGATCTTCATGCACGCCGCGGCCATCTGCTTGAGGGCGCCGCTGGTGCCGACATAGGCGTCATGCCCGGCGAGGGCCGCAAACTTGTTGGGCGCAGTAACGAACTCCTTGCCCGTGATCGCCGCGATGTGCCCCGCCACCTTGGCGGCGTAGTCCGGGTGGGTATTGAGGCCCGTGCCGACCGCCGTGCCGCCGAGGGCGAGTTCCCGAAGCTGCGGGAGGGTCGCCCGAACGGCGTTCATCGCGTGGTCGAGCTGGGCGACCCAGCCGCTGATCTCCTGACCGAGGGTCAGAGGCGTCGCGTCCTGGAGGTGCGTCCGGCCAATCTTGACGATGCCGGTGAACTCGTCGGACTTCTTCGCGAGGGTTTCGCGCAGCTCGTTCACCCGGGGGAGCAGTCGGTCTTCGATCTCCACCACGGCGGCGATGTGCATCGCGGTCGGAAATGTATCGTTCGACGACTGGCTCTTGTTGACGTGGTCGTTGGGGTGGATCGGCGTTTTGCTACCGCGCTCACCGCCGGCGAGTTCGATCGCGCGGTTCGAGATGACCTCGTTGACGTTCATGTTCGACTGCGTGCCCGACCCGGTCTGCCACACCACCAAAGGGAAGTGCCCGTCGAGGTCGCCGGCGATCACCTCGTCGGCGGCGCGTACGATGAGGTCCTTGGCCGCGTCGTCGAGGAGGCCGAGCTCATTGTTCGTCAGGGCGGCGGCCTTCTTCAGTACGCCGAAGGCCTGGACGATCTCCGTGGGCATGCGCTCTCCGCCGATGGGGAAGTTCATCTTCGACCGCGCCGTCTGGGCGCCGTAGTAGGCCTCCGCCGGCACTTCAATCGTGCCCATGGAGTCGCTCTCGGTCCGGGTATCCATCACTGCCTCCGCCAAAACGGGTTGATATGGGCGGACATATCCCCGATCGCCGCCTTCGTCCACGGAACGCGACAAAAGTCGGGAACCCAGCGCCGAGACGGTTGTCCAAGGGCTGTTTGGGAACCCAAGCCACCAATTCGAGCGAAGAAAGACGCGCCTCCCAGCGTATCATCAACCACCCATGCATGACCCCTTCGCCCGACTAGGGATCTCTCCGACGAACGACGCCCGGCTCATTTCCGACCGCTTCAAGGGCATCGTACGCGCCTACGAGGCCGCCCTGCGGCTGTCCCGAGGAGGCCCCATTCGGCGAGGTCGCGCCTCCCGAAAGGCCACAGCGGCGCCCCCCGCGACACCCGCCGCGCAAGCGCCGCCCATGCGCGAACGCTACGCCTGCCCGCGCTGCGACGACACCTTCCCGGTCGTTGACACCTGCCCGCGGTGCGCCGACGAGGTCGTCGACACCTGGGGCGGTACCCGGCGCGTCGTCCCGGAAGATCCACGTATCGCCGCGCTCGTCACCCGCCTCGAGGCGGGACCGCGCTTCGAGGTCCCGGAACTGCCGATCCCCGAGGCAGCCCGCCCCTGGATCGGCGCCACCGCTTTCGTCACGGCCGGCTGGGCCACCACCGGCATCGGCCTCGTCGGCCTCGGTGCCATGCTCGCCGCCTTCGGACTCTCGATCGCAGCCCTCGCCGCCCACGACCAGCTCACCCAGGATGCCAGGGCGAGGCTCTTCCTCTTCTGAGAACGAGGCTTGCCGGGGGCATTTCTGAGGGTTCATCATCTGTGGCCCAAGAGCCTCTCACGGCTACGGTGATGTCGAGAGACGAGGGGAAGTGCTTTTTTGTTAATCACCTCTCCCCGCAACCGCTAAACTGCGCCCATGGGCGACGTCAAGGCAGCTCTCGGGGACCTCAAAGACCGCTACTGCGCCCTGCACACGGCCAAAGAGAACCTCTTCTGGGAATCGAAGATGGGCCTCTCGGACGACGCCCCGGACTGCCAGCGCCGATCCGCCGACGCCGAGAAGAAGTGGAACGCGTTTCTCCAGGACCCGGCGCGCCTCGAAGAACTGCGCAAGCTCGAGGTCAACGCGGCCAACGCCGAGGAGCGTGAGATCGCCGGAGGCTGGATCGCGATGCTCGCAGCCCACGTCGTGGAGAGCCGCGAAGGACGACGACTCTCGGAAGAAATCGTAGAGCGCGAAAGCGACTTGGCGTCGGCCCGGGGAGCGATGAAGCTCGGCTACCGCGACCCGAATACCGGGGAGCAGGTCCGCGCTTCGACCAACCGCCTGGCCCTGATGGCCCGCACCCACGAGGCCCCGGCCGTCCGCAAGGCCGCCTGGGAAGGGCTGCGCTCCGTCGAGGGCTACGTCCTCGACAACGGGTTTCTCGAAATCGTGAAGCTGCGCAACCGCCTCGCCCGGTCCCTCGGCTACGAGGATTACTACGACTGGCGCGTGCAGGTCGTCGAGCGCATGTCCAAGAAGCGCCTCTTCATTGCTCTCGACGACCTCGCCCAACGCACCCAGGCGAGCACCGACCGAGCCCTCGCTGCATTCTTCGACGAGCACGGCGACGGTGCCCTCGACCCCTGGAACTTCTCTTACCTGCGCTCCGGCAGTACCACCGAGAAGCTCGACCCCT
>JAFDCW010000697.1 GCA_019312705.1 Deltaproteobacteria bacterium | reverse complement strand
GCGTCGAGGACGGCCTGCCACTCTTCCTGGGCCCGCTTTTCTTCGCCCCGGCTCAGAAGGACGACACCGAGGGCGACCCGCGCCGGCGCGTAGGCGGGTCGTGACTTGACCGCCTCTTCGAGCTCGAAGCATGCCGCGTCCAGATCACCCTGCTGCCGATAGAGGTTGGCCAGACGCAAGCGGAGGTCGGCAAAGTGGGGGCAGAGGAGCACGGCTTTGTGCAGCTCCTGCATCGCTTCCCGAAGCAGACCGGCGTCTTGATAGGCCTGGGCCACCTCGGCATGGAGGTTGGCGATCTTGCCCTTTACGAAGGGGTCGAGGGAGTTGTCCGACGCCTCTCCGTGACTGAGGGCGGCCTGGTAGATGCGCTTGGCCTCGTCGTAGCGGCCGAGGTCGTTGTAGGTGACCGCCAGATTAAGGGCGGCCTCCGTGTAGTTCGGGTTGATGGCCAGGGCTTCTTCGAAAAACGCCTGAGCCTCGTCGAAGCGCCCGTGGTCATGGTTGATGACCCCGAGCATGTTGAAGACATCGGCGAATTCGAGGGAGCGCTCGACAATCTGCTTGAGGTAGTGCTCAGCCTTGTCGAACTCGCGCTTCTCGTAGTGCTCCCGACCGAGGGAGAGGATCTGTTTAGTAGAGTCGTCCATCGCCTGTCTGGGAGGCCGCAGCTTAGCGCGCGGTCCCGGAATTCTCCAAGGAAAGGAAGGGCGGGTCAGAATTCGCGGAGGAAGGCCCGGGCCTGCTCGGCGTGCCCCGATTCGGGGTATCGGTCGATGAGTTCTTCGAAGGTCTCCTGGGCCTTCTCCGTTTCCTCCATCGCCAGGTGTACGCGCCCCAACAGAAGCATGGCCTCGGCCTCGATGCCGCTGCCTTCGTAGGAGTTGATGAGGACTTCGAGGCGCATCACCGCTGCCTGGGGATGGTCGCGTCCGAGGTAGAAATCGGCAACGTAGAGCTCGTGGCGGGCCAGAAGTTCGAGGGATGCCCGAACCATCTCGTTGGCCTCCTCGATGCGCTCGTCCTCGGGGAAATCCAAGATGAAGCGCCGGAGCTGCCGAAGAGCCTCCCGGGTCGGCCCCTGGTCTCGCTCATAGGAGGGGGGGCTCAGGAGCCAATCGTCGGGGATCTGCTTGTAGTACGCCTCCGCGATCTTGAAGCGCGCGTAAGGGACCTCGTCGTGGGACGGCCGGTTCCGGACGAAGCGGCGGTAAGCGGCGATGGCTTCCGGGGCCTTGTCCTGGTCGAGCAGGCAGTCGGCGATGCGCAGCTCGGCGAGGGCGGCATAGCGGGAGTAGGGATACTCGCGGCGGACGGCCCGAAACGCGGGCTCGGCGTCGAGGCAGTCCCCATCCTCGAAGTCCTCGTACGCGGCCATGTACTCCGCCTCGGCGCTGTCTCCGTAGGACAGGTTTCGATTGGACGAGCCACCGCAGCCGATCGAGGCGGTGAAGAGAGCAACTATCAGGGACGCTGCGAGGACAGCTGTGGGGGCCTGGTTGGCCATGGGCGCGGGGAAGGTACGGTTGCCCATAGGCGCTGGCAAGGTACTGATTTCCATTGGGGCCGATGTTGCGCTACAGAGGCCACCTTGGGAGCGCGAGGGTCGGGGGTTTGAAGAAAGCCGACGCGCGCTTCGTCTGATCGGCCTGGTCGGGGGACGTTGGCGCAGGTCGGCGGGAGAACAAACACGTGCGATTGCGAATGATCACCCGAGGACCCTCGGCTCTATTGGCCCTTTTGGCCCTTTTGGCCCCTTTGAGCCTACTGCCGGCACCGGCCACGGCCCAGAGGCGGCGGCCCGGCGAGGCGGCAAACCCGGTCCTCGACGCTCTCCGGACCGCGGCGAGGCAAAATCGGCGGGATGCCGGCGCCCAGAGTGCCTACGGTCTGGCCCTGCTCCGAGCTGGCAAGCTCACCGAGGCCCAACGGGCACTTCAGGCCGCCTCCCGCCTCGACCGGGACAACGCGACGCGCGTCTTCGACGTCACCCGGGTAGCGTCCGCCCGAGGCGAGTTCCGCCCCGCCCGGGCGGCCTGCCGGACCCTCAGCCGCTTCGAGACGTCGCCCCTCGGTCACGTGTGCCTGGCCCGGGCCTACCTCGTCTGGAATCGCAGCGCCCGCGCCTTCGAAGAACTCGAAGCCGCCACCGCGATGGCTCCGGAAGACTTCGAGGCGCAGCTCGCCCTCGGAGACGCCCACCGGATCCGCGCCGCCGTCGCCGAAGCCGAGGCGGCCTACCAGCGCGCCAGCCGCGCCCGACCGAACAGCGCCCTGCCCTACCTCGGCCTCGGCCTCCTCTATACGGCGGCCCACCGCAACGGCGACGCCGCTGCTGCGCTGCGCACCGCCGACGGCAAGACTGAGCTCGAGAGCGGCAGCCCCCGGGGCGCCACCGGACACCCCGAGGTCGCCTACGCCCTCGGCCGGGTTCTCGAGGGAGCCGAGGCCATCGCGGCGTTCCGAACCGCGGTCGCGGGGCGCACGGGGTGGGCCGACGCAGAAGTCGCCCTCGGCGACGCCCTGCTCGCGAGCGGTGACGCCGCCGCCGCAAGGGCATCCTACGAGGCGGCGACCCGCGCTACACGCAACTCGGCCGCAGCCTACGTCGGCCTCGGCCGGGCCCTCACCGCCACCGGCGACCACGAGGCCGCGATGGTGGCCCTCGATCGGGCGATCGAGATTGTCGACAATCACCCTCGCGCGGTCCTCGCCAGGGCCCAGCTCCTCGAGGCGATGGGGCAGAACGAGCCCGCGTTCCAAGCCTATCGCCAGGCCGCCGACCTGATGACCGGTAACCCCGAGCCGATGCTCTCGGCAGCGGCCCTCGCTCTCCGCCTCCGCCGCGATGTACTCGCCGTCGGCTTCCTGGACCGCGTGCTCATGCAGCAGGAAAATCTCGCCCGAGCCCTCGAGCTCTACGGGGACGCTATGGTGGCCCGGAGCGACAGCACCTCCGCGCGCCGGTACTACGAGCGCGCCCTGAACGGGACCGGGCCCTTCGATCGAGGCGCTGTACAGCGCAAGCTCCGCGGACTCCGATGATGCGCGCGACCGTGGCGATCGCCGCCGTGACCGCCATCGCCGTCAGCTTGGCCACCGCCTGCTCCGGCGGCTCCGAGGAAGAAATCCCGGAGGCCGAGGAGACGACCGTCGCCGAGGAAACGCGGGAAGCACGAGCGGAAGACCTGGCCCAGCGTGACCCCGAAGAGGTCCAAGGTGAGGTCCACGGAGAAGGCCAAGAAGATGGCCAAGAAGA
>JAFDCW010000696.1 GCA_019312705.1 Deltaproteobacteria bacterium | reverse complement strand
CCGCCATCGACTCACCGTCCGAGGACGCGGCGGCGGCGGAGGACGGAACCGTCCGGTCCCATCATTTTGCCGGCGGGGATACCGCCCGGCCCAGCGGCCAAGGCAACGAAGAGCACCTGCGCATCGTCCAAGAGCAGCTTCGACGGGCCGTCGAAATCGACATCGTTTCGGCGCTTTCGTCGAATGGGGAGAGAACCCTACCCGCGGACGGAGCGCCGATCCGCGCGGGCGACGGCATCACCTTGGATGTGGTCATCCGCAACGAGAGCGCCGGGCACCGATTCCCCGGCGGAGTGCGCGATACCCAGGACACCTGGATCGAGCTCCGGGTGGTCGGCGCGAACGGAGCGACGATCGCGGAGGCGGGGACTCAGCGGGAACGGGGCGACGACCCGACCGCTTTCGTACTGCGCACTCTGGTCCTCGACGAGCACGGACAACCCGAACTCGAGCATCTCGTGCACCGCTTCCGGGCGGTCGCCTACGATCATTCGGTGCCCGTCCGGGGCGCCCGGGTGGTCCGGTACTCCTTCGACGTCCCAGAGCGCCTGCCTAGCCGGGTCCTGCCACTGCGCGTCGAGGCTCGCCTTCGCCACCGACGCCACAGCCGGGCCTTCCAGGCTTTCGTCTGCGAGGCGAACCGGACGCCGCGGGGCCGCGCCTTCGCCCGGGCGAGCCGACAAAGGGGCCACGCGCCGATCGACCCATGCCGTGCGCAGCCGATCACCGACCTGGCCACTTCCGTGGTCTGGCTCGGTGGGGAGAGACCCGGTGAAGGGGGGGCCGAACGCCCGACCTGGCGACGCCTCTTCGACTACTCGCTGGGGCTCCTCGGCGACGTTCAGGACCACCTCGACTACGCCCGACCCAGCATCGCTCGGGGGCTCGAAGCCGCCGGGGACCAGGACGTCCGGCGGCGGGCCATGTTCATGGCGCTCCGGGCGCGACTCGAGGCCAAGCAGGGCAGGCTCGCGGAAGCCCTCGATTGGGCCCGCCGGGCCGAAGAACTCGTCGGCGAACATCCCGCGATCTGGCGCATTCGCGGCCGAGCCTACGCGCAGGTCTGGCAATGGGAGAGCGCATCGACGGCGCTCGAACGGGTAACCCAGCTCGCTCCCGGGGATACGGCGGGGTGGCGGGACCTCGCCCAGGCCCGCGGCAGCGCGGGCCACGACCGGGAGGCGCTCTCGGCGGCCCAGGCGGGCCTCGCGCTGCTTCCTCGAGATGAATCGCTCCTGCGCAGCCAGGCCCTTGCCCTCGAGCATCTAGGGAGCCCGAGCGCAGGCGCCGCCCAGGAGAGCTGGCTGAACTTCCGTCAGCCGGACGATCACGCCGCCCTCCGAATTCGCTGCGGCCAGGACGTGCCCGGCTGCGAGCGCGAACGCCAGCCCGTTCCGGTCTATCGCATGCGGCAGCCCGCCTCGCGTTGAACGACCCGCTAGGAAGCAAGAGGCCGCAAGAGCCATCCAATGTACGACGGCCGAAGCGGGTCCGAAGCGGGCCTTCAAGGGGTATGCTCCGGCGCGGAAGCCGTTCAATCAGGGGGAGAAGAGATGCTTCGAGTCAAAACTTTCACGACCGCCGCCGTGGTGGTCCCGGTCTTGGTCGCCGTCTTGGTCGCCCCGTTGAACGCGAGCGCGTTCTGCGGATTCTACGTCGCCGGCGCGGACGAGCCCCTCGTCAACAACGCGACGATGGTCGTGATGATGCGCCAGGGCACCCGCACCGTTCTGGCGATGCAAAACAACTACCAGGGCCCGCCGTCGAACTTCGCCATGGTCGTGCCCGTCCCCGTCGTGCTCTCGGAGGACAACGTCAAGATCCTCTCCAATGAGGTCTTTACTCAGGTCGACCGCCTCGCCGCACCCCGCCTCGTCGAATACTGGGAAGAGGACCCGTGCGCCATAGAGGAGCCCGAAGAGGAAGGCGGGTTCGGCCTCGGGAGGGCCGCGCCGTCGCCGATGGCCCAAGAATCCGCAGCGGACGCCGACCTCGGGGTCACCATCGAGGCCCAGTTCGAGGTCGGCGAATACGACATCTTGATCCTGAGCGCCCGGGAGGCCACGGGCCTCGATACCTGGCTGCGTCAGAACGAGTATTCGATCCCCGAGGGCGCCGAGGAGATGCTCCGCCCCTACGTCGAGGGGGGGATGAAGTTCTTCGTCGCCAAGGTCGACGTCGAGAAGGTCACTTTCTCCGGCGACCAGCTCATGCTCTCGCCCCTGCGCTTCCACTACGACTCGGACGAGTTCAGCCTGCCGGTCCGCCTGGGCCTGCTCAACAGCTCGGGCACCCAGGACCTCATCGTGCACGTGCTCGCCGAGAACCAACGCTACGAGGTCGCCAACTATCCGAACGTCACGGTGCCCACCAATGTGGACGTCTCGAACGACGTCCGGGAGCGCTTTGGCGAGTTCTACGCCGCGATGTTCGACGCCACCATCGAGCGTAACCCAAGGGCCATCGTCACCGAGTACGCCTGGCAGGCCTCGAACTGCGACCCTTGCCCGGGGCCGGTCCTCGATGCCTCGGTCTTGATGACCCTCGGCGCCGACGTGCTGCCGGGGTTGGGCGGGAGCCGGCGCGCCGACGTGCAGTTCGGCCAGCCGACGGTGGCCGGAGATCTCGACGCCGCCGTCGCCGGCGCCGCCGTCGGGACCCGCAAGAACGCGATCACCGCGTGTTACCAGGGCGCCGTCGATCGCAATACGTCGATCCAGGGCGCTGCCCAGATGCGCATCACGGTGGGCACGAACGGCACGACAACCGGCGCGCCGGGGCTCACCTTCAACGGCGGTCAGGACGCGGCGATGGAGAGGTGCATTCAGGAAGAGCTCTCGGAGCTTCGTTTCCCCGCACCGCAAAACGGCGCCGCGGCGACCCTGACCCTCCCGTTCACCTTGGCCGTCGCACAGGAAAACCCCTGGGAGGCTCAGGCGCGGTTGACGAACTTCGTGCTCACGCGCCTGCACGCCCGGTACTCCAAAGAAGCCCTCGGCGAGGACCTCGTCTTCCGGCCCGCCGACCCCATCGTCGGCGGTCGCGAGTTCGTCCAGACCGAGGGCAAGCTCGAAGAGGGCTCCCGGCCCTCGAGCGTGAACAACTTCCAGGCGCGCTACGCGATCCGGCACCCCTGGGAGGGGCCCATCACCTGCGACAACCCGCGCCGAGGCATCTGGGGCGGACCGCCCCCGGGGGTCGGCGCGAGTCAGCAGACGCGCCCGGCCCTCGACCTCGCCTTCGCGCCCCGGGGCGC
>JAFDCW010000695.1 GCA_019312705.1 Deltaproteobacteria bacterium | reverse complement strand
CGCGCCGAAAGGCGCTTTGAGAGCGGGACCTATATCACAATTGTTGTGCGATGTACGTAGCGCGTTTCCGGGGCGCCGACACGTCGGGCTACGCCGAGATGACCCACCACAAGCGCCTCCTAGACATCGGCTGGGGGTGCGGGTCGAACCTCGAACACCTGGTGAGCCAAGGCGTCGAGCGAGCCGATGGTGTCACCCTTTCGACCGCCCAGGCGGAGTGGATCAGAGCTCGTAATCTCCCGGGAGTCACGGTCTGGCTCGAGGACTTCTTCGAGCACTCGCCGCAGGAAAAGTACGACGCTCCAATATCGATTGAGATGGTGGATCACGTTTGCTTTCAGGCGATTCTTCGCAATCGAGTTTCCCGAACCCATAAAGATTTCGCAGGCTTGGCCTTCGCGGCCGAGGTGATCTTTCCGGGTGGATTCACCCCTCGCCTGGAGGAGTTGGTCGCCGCTATCCAGATGAAGCTCCAGCGCATCAACTGAGGGGAGGGCGAACGCCGCCCTCGCCATTTATTCGAGGCGGCCCTCATGTTAGAGGGCTGACATGAGCAGCCAGGACAGCTTCAAAAGCCGCGCGACCCTCGACCTCGGTGATCGTCAGGTCGACATCTTCCGCCTAGATGCCCTGACCAAGGCCAAGGTGGGCGATGTAGCGACGCTTCCCTACAGCATCCGCATTCTCCTCGAGAATCTCCTGCGGAACGAAGACGGCACGACGGTCACCAAGGCAGACATCGAGGCCGTCGCGGCGTGGGACCCCCAAGCCAAGCCCTCGACCGAGATTGCCTACCGTCCGTCGCGGGTCCTGCTCCAGGACTTCACCGGCGTGCCTGCGGTCGTCGACCTGGCCGCCATGCGGGAGGCCTTCAAGCGCCTCGGCGGGGACGCGAGCCGGATCAATCCCCTCCAGCCTGCCGACCTGGTCATCGACCACTCCGTGCAGGTCGATTCCTACGGTCTGCTCCGGTCCTTCGAAGACAACGTCTCCCGGGAGTTCGAGCGCAATGGAGAGCGCTACCAGTTCTTGAAGTGGGGACAGCACGCGTTCAAGAACATGCGCGTGGTTCCTCCCGGCACGGGCATCGTTCACCAGGTCAACCTCGAGTATCTCGCTCCGGTGGTCTTCAGTCGGGACGTGAAGGGCAAGACCGTCGCCTACCCGGACTCCCTCGTCGGCACCGATTCCCATACGACGATGATCAACGGCATCGGCGTTCTCGGTTGGGGCGTCGGCGGCATCGAGGCCGAGGCGGCGATGCTCGGTCAGCCGATCAGCATGCTTCTTCCCCAGGTGGTTGGTTTCCGCCTGACGGGCGCTCTCCCGGAGGGGGCGACCGCGACCGACCTGGTCCTCACCGTCGTCGAGATGCTGCGCGCGAAGGGCGTCGTCGGGAAGTTCGTCGAGTTCTTCGGCGAGGGCCTGAGTGCGCTCTCGCTCCCGGACCGGGCCACCGTCGCCAACATGGGCCCGGAGTACGGGGCGACCATGGGCTTCTTCCCGATCGACGCCGAGGCGATCAATTACCTGCGCTTCAGCGGCCGTGACGAGGCCCAGTGCCAGTTGGTCGAGCGCTACGCGAAGGAGCAGGGCATCTTCCGCACGGACGATTCTCCGGACCCTCGTTTCACCGACGTCGTCGAGCTCGACATGTCCGAGGTCGTGCCCTCGATCGCCGGCCCCAAGCGGCCCCAGGACCGGATCGCCCTCTCGGGTTCCAAGGCCGCGTGGCGTGAGACCCTCGGTGCCCTCGCCGGTGACAACGCCGGCGCGAGCGCGAAGGTCGAGCTCGACGGGACGAGCTTCGAGTTGAAGGACGGCGCCGTCGTCATCGCGGCCATCACCAGCTGCACCAATACGAGCAACCCCGCCGTCATGCTCGCCGCCGGCCTCGTCGCCCGGAAGGCCCACGAGAAGGGCCTCTCGAAGAAGCCCTGGGTGAAGACCAGCCTCGCGCCGGGCTCCCAGGTGGTCACGGAATATCTCGATACCGCGGGCCTCTCGGACGACCTCCAGAAGCTAGGCTTCTTCTTGGTCGGCTACGGCTGCACGACCTGCATTGGAAACTCCGGACCCCTCGACGCGCCCATCCTAGAGGCCATCAAGGCCAACGATCTCACGGTGACCTCTGCGCTGTCGGGCAATCGCAACTTCGAAGGCCGGGTCTCCCCCCACACGAAGGCCAACTACCTCGCGTCTCCGCCTCTGGTCGTCGCCTATGCGATCGCCGGAACGATGGACATCGACTTCGAGGCTGACCCCCTCGGACAGGACTCGGACGGCAAGGACGTCTTCTTGAGGGACATCTGGCCCACCCAGCAGGAGGTCACCGACTGCATCCGGGAGAGCGTCAAGACCAGTCAGTTCACCGAGCGCTACGGCGAGGTCCTCGCGGGTCCTCCGGCGTGGCAGGCGGTCGAGGTCCCCAAAGGCAGCACCTTTGCGTGGGACGAGGCGAGCACCTACATCCGCAACCCGCCCTTCTTCGACCGCGTCGAAAGGGGAGAGCCGCCGGCGCCTAAGGACATCAAGGGCGCGCGAGTCCTCGCGTTGCTCGGCGACAGCGTCACCACCGACCACATCTCCCCCGCCGGAGCCATCGCCGCCGATTCTCCCGCGGCGATGTACCTGAAGATGCAAGGGGTCTCGCCCCGTGACTTCAACAGCTACGGAAGCCGCCGCGGCAATCACGAAGTGATGATGCGCGGGACCTTCGCGAACATCCGCCTGCGCAATCTACTCGCCCCCGGCACCGAGGGCGGACACACCCGGCACCTGCCCGAGGGCGAGCCGATGTCGATCTTCGACGCGTCGATGAAGTACCAGATTCAGGGAGTTCCCCTCGTCGTCATCGGCGGCAAGGAGTACGGCACGGGGTCCAGCCGAGACTGGGCCGCCAAGGGCACGCTCTTGCTCGGCGTGAAGGCCGTCATCACGGAGAGCTACGAGCGCATTCACCGGTCGAACCTCATCGGCATGGGCGTCTTGCCCCTCGAGTTCCTCCCCGGCGAGTCCAAGGATACCCACGGGCTGACCGGCGAAGAGGTCTACGCAGTCACCGGTCTCAACGCCGATATCGCGCCCGGGCATCGGCTGACCGTAACGGCCGATGACAAGAGCTTCGAGGTCGTCGCGCGCCTCGATACGCCTCAGGAGGTCGAGTACTACAAGCACGGAGGCATCCTGCAGTACGTGCTTCGGCAACTCGCCAAGTAGGGTCCCACGTACACCTCCCAAGTACGGAGCACCATGTAGAGGGATT
>JAFDCW010000694.1 GCA_019312705.1 Deltaproteobacteria bacterium | reverse complement strand
CGGAGGACGTGCTCGAGGCCCAGGGCCTCGCGAAGGGGACCCCGGTCATCGCCAAATTGGAGAAGCCCGAGGCGATCGAAGCCCTCGAGGCGATCGCCGATGTGGCTGATGGCCTGATGGTCGCCCGCGGCGATCTCGGAGTCGAGGTGGGCACCGAGAAGGTGCCCATGATCCAGAAGCGCATCATTCAGGAGGGCAACAAGCGGGGGAAGATCGTGATCACCGCGACTCAGATGCTCGACTCGATGATCCGCAATCCGAGGCCGACGCGGGCCGAGGCCAACGATGTCGCCAACGCGGTCCTCGACGGCACCGATGCGCTGATGCTGAGCGGCGAGACCGCGTCTGGCCGCTATCCCACGAAATCCGTCCGCATGATGGCCACCATCATTCAGGAGGTGGAGAATTCGACCCGAGACATCGAGGTGCCCCTGGTCGCCACACCGGAGCTCTTCCAAGACCATCGAGAGTGGGCGGTCAGCAACGCCGCCGCCCGCGCCGCGGCGCTCCTGAGCCACGCCCTCCCCCTCGAAGTCATCGTCGTATTCACCCGGGGCGGAACGACGGCGGCGCTCTTGAGCGAGTACCGTCCCAAGGTTCCGATTGTCGCCATCACTCCCAACCCGCAGATCGCGAGCCGGATGGCCCTCGAGTGGGGCGTGGCGCCCTACCTCGAAGTGCCCCCGGAGAGCACCGAGGAGACCTTGCGCATCGCGACGGCGCTGCTGGTCCGGGAGAAGCTCGCCAAGTCGGGCGACCACTTCGGGCTCGTCTGCGCTTGGCCGACCTCCGGACGGCCGAACACGGTCAAGCTGCACAGACTCTGATGAGCGAGTCTGTCCCCTCGAAAGTCGGCCGCTACCTCATCGACCGCCTCATCGGCGCCGGGGCGATGGGATACGTGTACGTCGGCAAGGACCCGGAGCTCGGAAGAGCCGTCGCCATCAAGACGATTCGTGACTTGGGTATGGATCCGGCGTCCCTCGGGACCTTCCTCGAGAGATTCAAGAACGAGGCCCGGGCCGCCGCTCGGCTGCACCACCCCTCCATCGTTCAAGTCTACGACGTCGGCGAGGACGAGGAAGTGGGGCCCTACCTCGTCTTCGAATACGTGCCCGGGAAGACCTTGAAAGAGGTGATCCAAGACGAGGGCGCCCTGGCCCCACCGCGCATCGTCAGCATCGCCGACCAGATAGCCGATGCCCTCGAGGTGGCCCACGCCGAAGGCATCATTCACCGCGACGTAAAGCCCGACAATCTCCTGGCGACGGACGACGGACGAGTGAAGCTCGCCGACTTCGGCATAGCGAGGGTCCCGGACGCCGCATTGACGCGGGAGGGGCAGTTTCTCGGGACCCCGTGCTACGCCGCGCCGGAGACCCTGATGGAGGGCACCTACGGGCCGCGGTCCGACCTCTTCTCCTTCGCCGCGGTCCTCTACGAAGTCGCGACGGGCACCCGGGCGTTCCCTGGCACTGACGCGGTGGCGGTCGCAAACAAGGTCGTTCACACCGACCCGGCCCACCCCAATGACGTGACTACCGGCGAGCAAATCCCCCCCGGGGTAGCGAGCGCCCTGATGCGCGGCCTCGCCAAGGACCCCGAAGAGCGCTTCCGGAGCTCACGCGATCTGGCGGACGCAATCCACCAAGCCTATGCGGACGATGGGGTCGTCCTCCCTTCTCTGGTACCCCGGTCGTCCCGGTCGGCACCCCGGGCCCCGGGCCAATCCTCACGTCAGCCCCCGGGGGACTCCCGAGGAGGTTCGCTGCCCGGCGCGGAACGTGGACCGCGATCGGTCGCCCTCTGGGCCATGGCCATCGGGAGCTTGGCCATCGGGGTCGCCTTGGTATTTGCCCTGAGCGGGCCAGATGATGGAGCTGGCGTCGCCGATGGGGGGGCTGGCGACGGAGACGCCGCGGGCCTAGCCGCCGCCGACACCGGGGTGGGGGCCGGGGATACGGGCATCGTCGTCCTCGACGCCGGACCCGATGGCGCGATGGACGCCGCTCCAGACACTAGCGACGAGATCGCGAGCCTCAGCGGCTTCGAGCGGGAACAGCGCGCCAAGGACCTCGTCGACGCGGCCCGTGCTGAAATCGACCGCGAGAACTGGGACCAAGCCCGGGACGCCCTCGACGAAGCGCGGGCCTACGACCCGGGCAACGACGACATCGGCGAGCTCCTGCGCCGACTCCCCGCGGGCGGATCTTAGCGCACTAAACAGTGTCGCAAGGAGGGTGAGACACAAGCGAGGTGGTTCCGGTTGCGAGCAGCCCGCGGAGCCTACCTTTTGTAGGTGAGCAGGCAGCGCAGGAACCGGGGCCAGATCGCGCCGTGGATCGCACTCCAGGCGATACTGTTTAGAATACGTAGCGGAGGTACGCGGCGCCGTGCACCCCGATGGACATGTCTCCATCGAGGGTCTCGAGACTGGGGAAGAGCCGAGCGCCGCCGAGCAGACCGAAACTGTAATGGCGGTTGTAGAGATGCCAGTCGAAGCCGGCGCTGCCTCCGTACATCAGGCCGACCTCGTCGGACCCCTGAACGCCGTAGGTCGGGAGCACATCGCCGAACGCGAGCACTCCGCCAAACTCGCCTTGCAGCCAGAGGCCGACGCGCGCGGACACGTCGACTTGAAACTTGAGTTCGACGAGGGCGCCGAGCAGCTCGAAGGCCGTCGCGCTCGGTGTGGGCGCAGCATCGGCCTGGTGAAACGACGCCTCGAAGGCCAGCCTCACGTAGATGAATCGGAAGAGCTCGATGCCGAGGCCGACGTTTGCGTAGAGGCCCGGGTCGCTGAGGTTGCCGATGCCGCCAATAAAACCCCTACCGCCGACCCAGCCCTCCATGAAGAGGCCGTGGGAGTAGAGGTCCCGGGTGACCTCGATCGCCTCCGGCGGTAGGCGCTCGACGTCGAGGCGCGTCGTATCGACCTCGAACTCGACCGGACCGTCCTCCGGGGCAGAGACGGGGGCGCTCTCGTCGTGGGCGTCCTCATCGACGGTCGGGGACGCGGAAACGCCAGGGCTGCCCTCCGCAGGGAGCTCGTCCTGAGCGAGGGACAGAGAGGGGCCCCAGAGTAGGCTCAGGACTCCGGCACCGAGGGCCAAGATCAAGCGCGACGACACGCCGGGAGCCTACCAGAATTGTGGGCTGGGATCGCCCGAGTCGCGGCCGCGCTACTCTTCTACTAGGGGCACGGGGGTGAAGAGGGTCGGGGCGGGGGTCATCCAGACCTGCTCCGGGTCTTCGACGTCGTCGCTCA
>JAFDCW010000693.1 GCA_019312705.1 Deltaproteobacteria bacterium | reverse complement strand
GAGTTTGCCAGCGCGGCTGCCGCCGCCGGCATGTCCTACGAAGCGCTGATCCAGCGCATCGTGAACCTAGGCATCCGGCGCGCCGTAAAGGGTTAGCCGTCCAAGCGTTGCGCGATGAGCTTCCGGAGGTCTTTCAGATTGAAGGGCTTTCTGAGGATCGGTGGGCGCGTCTCGTCGAGGAACTTCCGTGCCCTATTGGAAACCGCCACCCCGGTGGTCATCACGACGGCCGCGACCAAGTGGGGCATGTTCTCTTCTAGAAACCCGTAGAGCCCGATGCCATCGAGGCCGGGCATGTGCACATCGCAGAGGATCAGGTCGAATGAGTTGTCGACCTTCAGGACTTCTACACCGCCTTCCCCGTCCTTGGCGACGACGACCTCGTAGGCCCTTCCGAGCAAGTGTCGATAGGTCTTGAGCAGCAGCTCCTCGTCGTCGACGATCAGGATGCGGGGGCGCTTTTCGGCTCCGGGGGGGTGCTCGGATTCCGCGACCGGGGCGCGCCCGCCGGCCGTCATCGTCAACTCCGCGTGGTGCAGCCCCGGGAGCCGCACCGAGAAGCGTGCTCCGCCGAGCTCGCTGCGGCCGACCTCTATCGTGCCGCGGTGGTGGTCGATGATCTCCAAGACGAGGGCGAGCCCGAGGCCGGTACCTATCCCGGCTGGCTTGGTCGTGAAGAAGGCTTCGAAGATGCGCTCCTTCACGTCGGCGGCGACGCCGGGCCCCGTATCTTCGACGGTGATCAGGGCCTGCTCGCCGTCTTCCAGGGTCGTCACTCGGATCCGCTGGGTGGCTGGGTCCTCGTCGACCGCCTGAGCGGCGTTCACCAGGAGGTTCGTCACCACCTGAGCGATGCGACCCCGGCTCCCCATCACCGCGGGGGGCTCCCCGAGCAGCAGCTCCAGCTCGGCGCTGCCCTTGAGGGATGGTTTCATCAGCCGGCACGATGCGCGCACCACCTCGTTGAGCGAGATGGGTACCTGCGGCCCGTCATCCATCCGGGAGAAGGTCAGCAGGTCCTCACAGACCGAGCGAATTCGAATCATCGCCTCGTCGGCGTCTGCCCAGAGCTCCTCGAGCCGGGTGAACTGCTCCTCGAGCTCTTCCCGGGTCGCGCCCGCGTCGAGCTTCGTGCGCAGTTGACTGACTGTCTTTCTGCCGAGGGCCGCGGCCATCACCACCGCCGTGGCCGGGTTATTGATTTCGTGGGCGACGCCCCCGGCGAGTTCGCCGACCGCGGCGAGTTTCCCCGAGTGCGCGAGTTGGGCTTGCATGGTCTGGCGGTCGCGGTAGGCCCGCTCGAGTTCGGCTTTGGAAGCCACTGCGCCGCTGAGCTCTTCGGCGACTATGTTGATGCCTGTCGCGATGGCGTCCACCGTGTCGAGGGCATCGCTGACCGGTGCCCGAGCGTCGAACTCCTGCCGGGCGACCGAGAGGAGGACGTCGAGGATGTCTTCGAGGCGTGGATCCTGGGCGCGGGTATTCATGCGTTGTTCGTAAGAAGCCAGTCGACCGCCGCGTCCGCGTCGGTGAAGAGCTTCGTCGGCACTTGGTGCTTGTTGAGTCGAAGGAAGAAGTTGCCGATGACCCGGCTCACCGGGGAGCCGATCACGATCGCCACGGCCGAGCACACCGTCGCGCTGTAGTCGCTCACGAACTCTTGTTGGGCTTCGCGAGTCTCCGACCGGATCAGGCGCATGTCGACGAGGACCCGGGTGCGCTGCTCACCGGCGGCCGTCCAGGTCACCTCGAGGGCTTCCCGGGCGTCGCATCCTTCGATCTCTGCCCCGTGGCTCATGGTGGCGCTGACGAAGCCCCGGGGGTCCGATTCGAACGAGCAGATTCGCGTCCGCAGCATGATTCGATTGTCGCATCGCGACGGGTCTTTTGCACCCACGGTCCTTCGCTCCGTACGCGAGTGGAGATTGTCCCCGGCCGAGGACATGCTCACGTTTTTGCTCCCCTAACCGCTCGACCGACCGGCGAGGATCTTCACGAAGGACCGCGTCTCGAGTTCGGCCTGGGTCAAGCCCGTGAGGCTCAGTTCGTCGAGGGAGACGCAGCCGCTGGCGAGGCCCCGGAGGAAGTAGTTGAGTAGGCCCTGGCCCGTCGCGGCATCGTCGAAGGTGTCACCGACGAGGGTCGCCTGGGCGGCCTTGTCGACGAAGTTGTGCAGCCGGTGGGCCGCCGCATCGAAGTGCTCGAGGAAAAACGCGAAGGTCGCTGCGTAGCGCACCGAGAGCTGGCCCGGGTTGAGGTCCCAGCCTTGATAGAAACCGTTTTCGAGGGCGTGGCGAATGTTGTCGTAGGCGAGGCGCCAGGCGTCGAATACGGCTTGCTGGTTCTCGGCGGCTTGCTCGGCCGTCAGCGATTCGCCCTTGGGAACGCGGTGCACGGGTACCGGCATCGTCGTCGTCGCTCCGTCCGAGAGCCACACCCCGGTGGCGGCGAAGGCGTTCTTCATGGTGTGCAGGGCGAAGTCGCAGGCCGGGTGCATGATCGACTGGTAGGCCGCGGTGATGTTGCAGCTCGCCGTGTAGTCGTAGGTGCCGAAGTGCGCCGCCGAGAGGCGGCCCCCGGCCGCCCGGTGAAAGTCCGGGAGAGGGCAGTATCCGTTCGAGCCCATGATGGACTGGGTGGTCTCGACCATGAGCTCCATGCGCAGAGCGCCGGAGTCGAGGCCCGTGCGTTTTTCGAGGGCATCGAAGAGGCGGACCAGGGCGGTCACCTGTTCGACGATGGTCACCTTCGGCAGGGTCACCACGAAGTTGTCGGGGAGACCTCCCGCGTCCGCCATCAGCGTAGTGATGAAGAGATCGAGGGTGCGAATCGAACGCACTTCGAGCTCGTCGTTCAGCGGCTTGATGCGGATGCCGAGGAAGGGCGGCAGGCCCCCCTCCTTCATGCCTTTCGCAACCTCGCGGGCGGCCGTGACCGCGGCGGTGTCTTCTTCGGCGTCGGGGCGATTGCCGAAGCCGTCCTCGAAGTCGATGCGGAAGTCTTCGATGGCCTCGCTCTCGAGCTTGGCGCGGACCCGGTCGTAGACCTTGGCGCCGAGGTCGGCGTCGGTGATCCCGAGGGCCCCCGCGAAGGTGGCCGCGTCCGGGGCGTAGGTGTCCATGTGCCGGAGCGCGATGCTGCCGAGCTTCTTGGTGGTCCCGGCTTTGAACAGGTGGGCCCCGCCGTAGACCGTGTGCACGGGCTGTCGGTCCGGCCGGTCGCCGGGAAACCTCTGGGCGAAGTCCGCGTTCGCCCGGTGGAGGTCCGTGACTA
>JAFDCW010000692.1 GCA_019312705.1 Deltaproteobacteria bacterium | reverse complement strand
CACGGCAAAGCACGAAAAGAGAGAGACCAACGATGGCAACCGACTCCAACCGCGAAAAGGCTCTGAACCTGGCCCTCGACACCATCCACAAGGCCCACGGGAAGGGCGCGATCATGCGCCTCGGCGACGGCGAGGTCGTGGCCAAGATGCCCGTGATCCCCACCGGGAGCATCTCCCTGGACCTGGCCCTCGGGGTCGGGGGTTATCCCTACGGTCGCATCATCGAGATCTATGGGCCGGAGTCGAGCGGCAAGACGACGCTCACCCTCCACGCCATCGCCGAGTGTCAGAAGAAGGGCGGCATCGCCGCGTTCATCGACGCCGAGCACGCCCTCGACCCGACCTACGCGCGCAAGCTCGGGGTCAACATCGACGAGCTCCTCGTGAGCCAGCCGGACCACGGCGAGCAGGCCCTCGAGATCGCCGATACCCTCGTGCGCTCCGGCGCGGTCGACCTCATCGTCATCGACTCGGTCGCGGCCCTCGTGCCGAAGGCGGAGATCGAAGGCGAGATGGGCGACACCCACGTGGGCCTCCAGGCGCGCCTGATGAGCCAGGCGCTGCGCAAGCTCACCGCAAACGTGAAGAAGAGCGAGACGGTGCTCTTTTTCATCAACCAGATCCGCCACAAGATCGGCGTCATGTTCGGTAGCCCCGAGACGACGTCCGGCGGCAACGCGCTCAAGTTCTACGCGACCCAGCGCCTCGACATCCGCCGCATCGGCACCATCAAGGTCGGCGACCAGGCGATCGGCAACCGCACCCGGGTGAAGGTCGTGAAGAACAAGGTCGCGCCGCCCTTCCAGATGGTCGAATTCGACATCCTCTTCGGCAAGGGCATCAGCCGTACCGGCGACGTCCTCGACCTCGGGGTGGCGGGCAACTACATCGACAAGGCGGGGGCCTGGTACAGCTACCAGGGAGACCGCATCGGCCAGGGCCGAGACAACGCGCGCAACTTCCTCGAGGAGCACCCCGAGATGCTCCAGGAGATCGAAACTAAGATCCTCGAGGCCAATGGCCTCACGGAAAAAACCGATGCCGCAGCCAGTGACGAGGCTGGCCTCAAGGCCGACGGCAAAAATGCCGGGGGCAAAGCCGTGTCCAAGGGCAAGTCCAACGGCCCTGGCAACCGCCGCCCGCGAGCAAACTGATCCGAGCCCGCCTCACAACCTCTTCGGCGGTGGCCCTCTTGGTCACCGCCGTTGCTTGTGGGGGTGCGTCCCAGGCAGGAGAGGGCGGAGAGGGCCGAGAGGGCGGAGAGGCTAGCCCGCCTCAGCCCACCCTCGGGCCCCTGGGGCTCCTGATACCGGCGGGGGCACAGCTCGTCGTTACGGCTCGTCCGGCGGACCTGATGGCCGCCGATTCGACCCGTTCGGTCATCGACGCCGTCTTCGGGCCCGACCAGCGGGATGCGTTTGCGCGCCGAAACGGGGTCGAACCCCACGAGATCGAAGAGGTCGTCGTCGCCGAGTACGAGCATGGCTTCGTCATCTTGGCGAAGGGCCCGTGGAGCGCCCGGGACCTCGTCGTCGCGACCGCCACGCGCATGACCTCGGTCGAAGTGAGCACCGACGAGCCCTTCGTTCGTCGCTCTGGATTTCTCGGCACCGAGCGCCGCGATATCACCGCGGTGGATGAGCATACGGTGCTCTTCACGGCCGGCGTCCCTGACCTGACCGCAGCCATCCTCGGTCGGGTGCGTCGGGGCCCGCCCGCGCCGGGCGCCGGGAGCGGTACGGGGGAGGCTGCCGTCCCCGCCCTCCAGGCTCCCGACCTCGCACCCCTCTACGCTCGCCACGAGGCTGCCGCTCTCGCCCTCTATGCTCCCGAGCCCCTCGAGCTGCCTCCCGGCCTCGGGGCGAGCTTGCTGCTTGCTCGCCAGCGCGCCCTGCTGGCGGTCGTTGGGCCGGGTCCCGGCGATTCTCTCGCGTTTGGAGTCCACCTCGTCGGGGAGTTCCCGCCCGGGGCCCCTGCGAACTTCGAAACCCTCGTCCGGTCGATGGCGTCCACCGACCTCGGGGCCGCCTTCGGAATACGCGAGGGCCTCGAGACGTTGCACGTCGAGGTCGACGAAGAGGCCGCGATCATGGGCCTCGAGGTGCCCGCCGAGACCCTAGCCTTGGGCCTCCGGCTCGTCTTCGGGGGCGAGATCGCCGAGCTGCTTGCCGTACCCGGAGGCGCGCTCTAAGTGCTGGTAATCTCAGGCAAAGGTGGGGTTGTCAGGGTTTGACCCGCGCCGGCGGGCGGTGCTAATCTGACGCCTCGTTTGCGGGGGATGGCCCCGCGCCTGGGGGCGAAGCATTCCCCCCGTTGGAGGTGCGCTCTGGGCGCAAAGAAAATTTCGAATTTCAAGGTCGGCGACAAGGCCGTGCATCCAGCCCATGGGGTTGGCGAGGTGACGGCGATCCAGGACCAGGAAATCGCCGGCACAGCCGCGAGCTACTACTTCCTGAAGATTCTCAATACCGGCATGAAGGTCATGGTGCCTACCGCCGCCGCCGAACGCCTCGGCCTACGACCGGTGATCTCCCGCAAGGACGCCAAGAAGGTCATCGAGATCCTCAAGGCCGACGAGATAGCCGTCACGAGCCAACCGTGGAATCGCCGCTACCGCGAATACACGGAGATGCTCAAGAGCGGCTCACCCTTCGAGGTGGCGAAGGTCCTCCGCGACCTCTACCGGCTGCGCTCCGAAAAGGAGCTGAGCTTCGGCGAGCGCCAGCTCCTCGACAAGGCACGAGGCCTGCTCATCACCGAACTCGCCCTCGCTCGGCGCTGCAAAGAGGAAACCGTCGAGGTCGAGATTCAAGCCATCTTGGGCTGATCCCCGCAACAAGAAGGCGCCGCGCAGGCGGCCCGAGGCGGCAGCGCGACGCAGTCGTGCAGAGCCGACCGGCCGACCGTAGCGGCGCCGGTAGTGCTACGCCCCCAACAAGAAGGCCCAGACCGCTTGATGCGGTGGGTGTTCAGCGCGCTGCTTTTTCGGCGTGACCCGAGGTGCCTGCACGACGCTCGAGTTCGCGCTCGACGTCGCGGAGGGTGAGGCCCCGGGCCGCGAGGCCGACCATCAGGTGGTAGATTACGTCGGCGGACTCCGAGACTACGCGCTCGTCCGATTCGTCGGTGAGGGCGGTCGCGAGTTCGTCGGCCTCTTCGCGGACCTTGCCCGCGATTTTCGGGGGGCCGCCATCGAGCAGGCTCTTGGTGTAGCTCTTACCGCTCGTCGCATCGCGGCGCGCCTCGAGGGTCGTCGCCAGGCGTTCGAGGGTGG
>JAFDCW010000691.1 GCA_019312705.1 Deltaproteobacteria bacterium | reverse complement strand
ACTCGAAGTCAGCGGTGAGTTCTCCGCGCCCGAGGTGGCCGGTGACGTGCGCATCAACGGGTTCACTTTCAATACCTTCCCCCTCGGCGACGTGTCCTCGCACTTTCAGCTCGAAGAAGACTCGATGGCCGTTCGCTTCCCGGTGATGACCGCCGAGAAGAACGACAGCCGCTATCGCGTCGACGACCTCTTCCTCGATTTCCGAAACCAGGCATTCGCAGTCACGGGCCACATGCACGCCACCCGTATGACCATCGCGGACTACTTCAATGTCTTCCATTGGGACCAGGACTCGCGCTTCGAAGACTACGCGGGGCTCTTGAGCGGCGACGCCGATCTGCGGTTCACGCTCGGTTACCCCGGTGACTCCCCGCGGGGGACGATGACCGCCAACCTCGATTTCGACATCCTGGAGATGTCCATCGGCGATTTCAATTTCACGGACGGCGAGCTGCTCGGCGAGTTTCGGTGGCTCTACCCGGACCGCGGCATGGCCGGCGCTGAGCTCGCGATCGATCACTTTCAGCTGCGCAAGGGCGACGGGCTGGTGAGCATCGACGGCACGATGGGCCTCGACGGCGAGCTGCACATGACCGCCGCCGCCGACCGCATCTCGGTCCGCGATACCGAGGGCATCGGGGATCGCCTCGCCGACCTCGGCGGCTTCTACAGTGTCTTCGGTGAGATCACCGGGACCACCGAGGCCCCCCGGATGGACCTCGACGTCATCATGACCGGCCTGAGCTGGCAGACCTCGATGCTCGGCGATGCGCGCTTCTACGTTCGCCTCACGGACAAGCTCGACCCATGGGTCGCGGCTGCAGAGACCTGGGACCCGGACGCCCTGCCCGACGAACCCTGCGCCGCGGCGCGTAACGGTCTCCACCGCGGCCGGTGGCGACCGGACCCGCCTCATACGACCCCCGAAGGCCCCTTGCCCCGGGTCGCCCGGCCCATGGCGTACCTCATCTGCGGCCAGGGCCTCGACGGTCAACTGGACGTCGACCTCGCGATCGGCAAGACGATGGCCTTCCCGGTCCGAGGTGCCCTGAGTCTGCAAGACCTCTCCCTCGACCCCTTCCTCGAAGACATTGACCGGGACAATCCCCTCACCGGTGCGGTCAGTGGCCTCGTGAACCTCACCGGCGGCTCGATCAACGAGGACAACAGCCTCTCGGGGCGAGCAGTGGTGAGCTCCCTCGACGTGGGCCAGGGCAACGTGCGCCTGCGCAACGACGGCCCCCTCGATGTGGCAATGGATCGCGGGAGTTTCGAGGTTGCCCAGGCGGAGTTTACCGGGCCCTCATCGTCGGTGAGGGTCACCGGCGGCGGTTCGAACCGCCGCGGCCTCGCCCTCGAAGTCAACGGTGACCTCGACCTGTCGTTCCTCGCGAGCCTCACGCCGCGGCTCACCCACGCCGGCGGGCAGTTCGGCGTGCGCGTCAACGTCACCGGGCCCTTCGACGCCCCCGGGATCTATGGCCGCGCCACGGTGCGTGATGGCAGCTTTCGATACGCCGGCTTCCGCGCGCCCCTATCCAACCTCGACGGGGAGATCACCTTCAGCGCTCGCCGGGTGCTCTTCGAGGACTTCACCGCCGAGATGGCCGGCGGCGACCTGGCCCTCAGCGGCGCGGCGACCCTCCTGGGCCGAGGCGTCGAGCGCTACGACTTCGACGTCGAGGCCCATGACGTCTCCCTGCACCCGGAGCGCGGCGTCGACCTCACCCTCGGAGGCCTCGCCCACCTCGGCTGGACCGCCGGCCAACGCCTCCCGCGGCTCACCGGGACCGTACGCCTCGAGCGGGTCTCCTACGAGAAGCCGATCCAGATAGCGGCCATGGTCGGCGATGCCGCCCTCGGGGCGGTCGCCGGACGCGCCGAGCGCAGCAACGTCGAGCAGTACGACCCGACTGCCGACAACGTGGAGTTCGACGTGCGCATCGTCGAAGCAAACCCGATGCGCATCCAGAACAACCTCATCGACGCCGAGGTGCGCATCGCCGACGGTGAGCGGCCGTTCCGCATCGTCGGGACCGATCAGCGCTTCGGCGCCGTGGGAAGCCTCGCCATCCCCCGCGGCGTCATCTACTTTCGCAACCGCGAGTTCGATGTAAGGCAGGGCACCATCGAGTTCGACGACCCGAACCGCGTCGACCCGAACTTCATGGTGAGAGCGGTGACCGACGTGCGACGGAGCGGGGACCTCACCGCTCCGAACTGGCGGATCACCCTCGATGCGGCGGGCAACCGCAACAACTTCCAGCTGAACACCCGGAGCGACCCGGAGCTTTCCCAGGAGGACATCGTCCTGCTGCTCACGGTGGGCATGACCAGCGCCGAGCTCGAACAACTCCAGGCTGGCGATGTCGGCAGCACGGTGGCGGTCGAGGCCCTCGCGGCGATGACCGGCATCGACCGGGAGATTCAGCGCGCGCTGCCCGTGATCGACGATTTCTCCGTATCGTCACGCTATTCGACCCGGACCAACCGGACCGAGCCCCAGGTCACCGTTGGCAAGCGAATCAGCGACCGGGTCCGGCTGACCGCCTCGACGGGCATCTCCGAATCGAGCGAGGTCCGGGCCAGCGTGGAGTGGCGCCTCGGAGAAAATACGAGCGTTCAGGCCGTCTACGACAACTACAACACCACAACGGCTTCGAGTCTGGGTAACTTGGGCGTCGATCTCCACTGGCGCCTGGAATTCGAGTGACGGCCAAGACGCTCTCCCCCTTGCTTTTCACAGTCGTGACCCTCCTGCTCCCGGCGGGGGGCGCGGCCCAGCTCCCGATCGAGATGCGCGGGCGTCCCATCCGAGAGGTCGTGGTCGCCGGCGAGACGGCCGGCATCACCGCCCCGCGGGTCGTGGGCATCCCCCTCGGCGTACCCGTTTCACGCCTCGTGCTCCGGAGCGCCCTCGAGCGCCTCGCCGAGAGTGGCCGATGGCGCGACGCCCAGTTCGATGTCGTCGCCATCCCCGGCGGCGTGCGCGTCGTCGCCCACCTGGTGCCGGTGGTAATCCTCACCCGGGTGGAGGTCCGAGGGAACCGGGAGATCGGCGACGCGGAGATCCGTCGCACCGTCGGCCTCACCGAGGGCAGCGAGCTGATCCGCGAGACCCTCGACGAACTCATCGAGGCCGCATCCGATGCGTACGGAGAGTTGGGATACGAGAACGTGCGCATCGACCCGATCGTGCGGGACACCGACGACCCGAGCCGAAAGGTGCTGCGGCTGGAGATCGAAGAGGGCGAGCCGACCCGCATCAGCCGGGTCCAGTTCGAAG
>JAFDCW010000690.1 GCA_019312705.1 Deltaproteobacteria bacterium | reverse complement strand
CTCGGCCTCCTCGACGTCTTTGGCGCGAACGTCGATGCCGCGACGACCACCTTGGAGACCTTGACCCCGCTCGTTCCGATGATCTTTTCGTCCGCTCTCATCACCTGGGTCTTCATGACCATGGAGGGCATCGGAGACAGCAGCGAGGACCCCTTCGAGCGCAGCATGAACGACGTGCCGATGAACGCGCTCTGCCGCACCATCGAGATCGATCTCCGCGAGATGCTCGGAGAGACCGAACTCCCCGAGAAAGAACCCCTCGCGGGCGACCTCCTCTATTGAGGGTGGTTGGGCACCGCCCCTCAGCCGCCGGGTGGCCCGCCCTGAATCTCGCGCTACCATGAAGGGGTGAAGACCCGCATCCGTCGTGCCCGTAAGGACGACGCTCGTGCCATTGCGCGGGTCCACGTCGCGAGCTGGCAGCACGCCTATTGGGACCTCCTGTCCAAGGATTACCTGCGCTCCCTGACGGTCTCGGACCTCACCCGGTCTTGGCGGCGGCGCCTCTCGGTCCCGCCTCCGGGCGAAGAGTTGTGGGTCACCGTCACCGACGAGGCCGTCATCGCTTTCTGCGCCGCCGGCCCGGCCCGAGACAACCGCGCCTGGGACGGCTACGCCGGGGAGATCACCTACCTCTACGTGCACCCGTCGATGGTGGGCCGCGGCGTCGGCACCGCGCTCATGGGGCGCGCCCTCGGAAAGCTCGAACGCCGCGGCTGCGTTTGGGCCGAAGTCGCCGTGCTCGAAGGAAACCACCGGGCTCGGCGCTTCTACGACGCACTCGGAATGCGCTTCGGCGGCGCACGGTGGGTCGATGCGCGCTTCGAAGTCCCAGTGATCCGCCACGAGCGGGCGCTGAATGCGGTCGTGGACTTCGACTCGTTTCGCGTAGAGTCGGCGAGATGAACGATGCTCCCGGCCGCGATGAGTGACACGGACTACATGACCCGGCTGCGGGCCGCCTTCGGTGGCGAGACCGAGGCCGAGACCGAAGTCGTCCGGGCCGAACTCTGGGACGGTGGACGTTTGCGCGTGAGGCGCGACGGGAGCTGGTCGACGAGCAGCACCTTGGACGAACTGACGCGCCTCGGGCTGACGGCGCACCTCCTCGAAGCCCTCGAACTCGACGAGTTCCCGGCGTTGCCTTCGGCCTTCGTCGCCGAGGGCTCGTCCATCTTGGGGCCTCAGGCACCGCAGGACGCTCTGCGCGTGCACCTCGGCTCCATGCCCGACGTCGGCCCCCTCGCCGTGCTCACCACGGCACCCGGCGAGGCGCTGTCGTCGCCAGAGTTCTCGGCCGACGACGACCTCGTGGCGGCCTGGGAAGAAGCCATGAGCAATGCCCTCGCGCACCTCGAGGAAGGCGACGCCGAGGGAAGCTTTGCCGGCCTCGACGAGGCGGTGGCGGCGGCAGAGGCCATGGGAGGCGGGGGTGACGCCGCCCTCGGGATCACCCTGAGCCACATCGGACATCTGCGCCTCGAAGACAATCGCCCGGACCTCGCGAGAGCAGCCCTGGAGCGGGCCGTGACTTTGGAAATCGAGGGCGAAGCGCCGGACATGCTCGTCGACCGCCTGCACCTCTTGGCGATGACCTGCGCGCGCATGAGCGAGCCCGCCGACGCCATCTCCTCCCTCGAGCTTGCCGTAACCATCCTCTCCGCGGCCTTCGGCCCCGAAGATCTCGGGCTGCACCCGCTCTTGGTCGATATCGCATCCCTGGCGCAAGACGGCGGCGACCCGGAAGCTTCCCAGGCCGCCCTGGGCCAGTGGCAGGCGATCCGGGCCAACGTCCTCGAGGCTTGAACCGAGCTACGGACGGGCTGTGAACAGGCGCTGAACGGGCGTCCCAGCGTCGTCGAGAAACGCAATCCAGTTCCGCGCCACCTGCAGCCGCCGGTCCGCCTCCTCGTCGCCTCCGGCGCCGCTCCGCCTGCCTGCGGCCTCCTGCGGCGCTCTACCTTTTTGTCACTCAGACGCGCTAGGCTGCCGCGCAGATGATCGTCAATCGCGGCACCACCATGCTGACCCTCGTGAAACGTTCCCGGGGGGCCATCGGGCTCTTAGTCCTCCTCGCGATCGTCTTCGAGGCCCTCTACTATACCGCCTGGGCGGAGTGGGAGCGCACTCCGCTGCCGATCAGCATCAGCAGCGTACTGATCACCGCGCTCACCATCTTCCTCGCCTTTCGTGTGGGCGAAGCCTACGGCCGATGGTGGGAAGCCCGGAATCTGTGGGGAAAGATGGTCAACCTCTCCCGCTCCTTCACGCGGAGCGTCTTGACCCTCCATTGGCCCGAGGGCATCGAGGGGAAATCCCTGTCGCGGGAGCTGGTCTACCGACACATCGCCTACATCAACGCCGTGCGCATTCGCCTCCGGGAAGCCGCCGCGTACGCCGACGCGAAGAAGCACTACACCGAGTGGGAGGCGCTGCTCCCCGAAGAGGACCTGCCTCGCTACCGAGCGGCGAAGAACGTGCCGGCATTCTTACTGCTGCGCCAGTCCGAGGTCATCAAAGACAGCCTCGGCGCCGCCGTCTCGGAGCGAATCGCCTGGCGCGAGCTCAACGGTCTCCTGACGGAGCTCACGGACGTCCAGGGCGGCTGCGAGAGGATCAAACACACGATCTTCCCGGACTCCGTGACCTACTTCACACGGGCCCTGGTGTGGTTCCTCGCGCCCATCTTGTTGCTGACGGTGCTCGAGGAAAAGAGCCTCATCTACGACATGCTCGAAGTCGTGGTCGTCATGCTCACCGCCCTGGTCTTCGTCGTCATCGAACAGCTCGGCCGGGACCTCAAGAACCCCTTCGACAACGAGCCCAACGACACGCCGATGAGCGCCCTCTGCCGGACCATCGAGATAGACCTGCGTCAACACCTCGGCGAGGACGACCTGCCCGAGCCGCTGGAGCCCGTGAAGGGCGTCTTGATGTAGGGGCGGCGCGTTCGGGGACACCTCGGCCATGGGTCCGATGCGTCTTAGGTGTCCTTGGAGAACTCGCCCAATCAGATGAGCTGTTCTGCGCCCCCCCGGTAGCCGGCCTCATCGCGGGCAATGCGACCCAGGATGCCCTTCACCGTGATGTCGAGTTGGCTCCCGGTGGTGTAGTCCGCGGGGACTACGAAGCCAGCGCGGTCCTCTGCGATGAGGTTGTGAACCTTGCGCTGCGTGCCCCCCTTGATGGCGCACCATCTTCATGGCGGGGATGTCCGTATCCCCGTCGCCGAGGAAGCCCATGCGCGCAAACGGGATCGACCGTTCGTTCATGGGCTGCCAGCGGTTCACCGCGTCATCATCCCAGTTGTTGAGCACGCCCTTGTTGATGCGAAAGAGAAACTGCGTCTTGGTGGTGTAGTTGATCGCCACTGCCGGCCAGACCGCATGTCCCTCGCTGTCGTACTCGTAACGGCATCCGAAGATGTGCCGGAAGGCGGCGGCGATGGACGTCCCGCGAATCATCTCCTCATTGCCCGACGAGATGACGTAATGCTCGAGGTCGAGACCCCGTGCCTCGGCGTGGCCGTTGATCCGCTCGAACCAACCCTTCACGCCCTCGAAGAAGGGAACGTTCTTCGCGTGCTGCCGCAACACGTCGGCGGTAATAGGTAGGTTCTCAGCCTTGGCGTGCTCGAGCAGCAGGTGCATGTAGACGAGGATTTGATCCGAATCGCCGTTCCGGCGCCGTGCGTACACTTCGTCCCAGAAGGCCTCCTTGGCGACGCCGAGGTAGTCCGGCAGGAGGCTGTGCTCCTGGATGTTCCCGGGCGCGAGG
>JAFDCW010000689.1 GCA_019312705.1 Deltaproteobacteria bacterium | reverse complement strand
GCACCCAGCCTCAGATCGGACCCCGCTCAGGTCACTCTGGGCGACGGCGGCGAGGCCCTTCTCTTCCCCCGTCGCACTTGCGAGCTTCTGCGCTCGGAACTCGTCTTGAAGACTCATGGGTCCGTATTTACCTTGCTGCGGAGACTCGAGGGCTTGGGGCGCGCGCCAGTGCGTGCCGGGGCCCGCGGCGGATTCTACGACAGACTCTCCCCGATCTTCCCGGCCCGCCTCAGGCTACGCGGCGGCGCCGTCGACGAAGAAACGCGATCGCCACGAGCAACATGGCTGCTCCTCCGCCGTGGCTCGTGGAGCTCACCCCAACGAGGTTGCAGCCGCAGCCTCCCTCAGGGTCTGCCGCGGGTCCGCCATCGACCGCGCCACCGCTGTCTCGCGGTCCGCCGTCCGGCAGTGCTCCGCCGTCCGCCGTGCCGCCGTCCACCCCTGCATCGGGCCCGGGGGGGGCCGTCGCGCCGTATTCGAAGGCGCCGACGTCGGGGCCGTCGCCTTCGTAGGCGAGGGCGACCCCTTGGCCGTCCGTCCAGTCGAGGGCCTCGCTGAGGGTCAAGGTGCGGGCGTCGATGTCCACGCTCACGACCCGGGCACGAGCAGGGGAGCCCTCGAGCTGGATGAAGTCGCCGACCTCGCCTTCGACCCCGCCACCGTCGTAGAAGTAGCGCGCATCGGCCACCACCATCGTAGTCCCCGACCCGGCGCCCTCGGCGGTCGTGAGGAACGCGGCGACGTCGATGGCGGGACTCCCTGGGGTGAGGCGAAAGTCGCGGGCAGCGGTGTCGTTGAAACCAGGATCCGTGGCAGCTTCGAGGTTGTCGCTGTAGAGCACGGCGGTCTCGTTGCCGATCGAACTCTGATTGGCCTCGTCGGCACATCCCACGTTGCCGAAGAGAAGGTTGTTGCGGACGACGTTGTCTTCGTAGGTATCCCCGGAGTCGTCTGCGGCGATGATCCCGTAGCATCGATTGTCGACCAGCGTGTTGTGATAGACGCGGTGCCCGTAGTTCACGAGGGCCTCGTCGGAGTAAACCTGAATGTTGAACCCGCCCCCGGCATTGTCGTAGAAGATGTTTCGTCGGACGATCCCGTCCTGCCCGGCGTACTGGATGCCGTTGTAGCGGTGCGGCGCGTCGGAGCCGAGGGTGAGAATGAAACGGTTCTCCTCGATCAGATTGCGATGCGTCGCGTCGTACTCGACGGGGGCGTCGCTCACACCCTCGCAGTCGTAGATCTCCATCGCCTTCTGGTCGGGGTTGGAGAAGCTATTACCGCGAAATATGTTGGCGTCGCTACAGCGAACGCTCAGGAGGCTGTGCCGGCCACGTTCGAAGGTATTGCCGACGACGACGTTCCGGTCGGACTCCTGCACCATCAGGTTGTCGTTGCCGTCCACGAAGGCGTTGCCTTCGATGAGAGATTGCGTCGTACGGACCAGCTTCAAGCTGCCCGTCGTTCCGGTCGCCGTGGCCCCCTCGAAGACCATGTCGCGCACGACGACGTGGTCGGCGTCCTCGAGCCTGCCCCAGCCGAGGCAATCCCTCACGGTGAAGCCCTCGAACATGATGTGACTCAGCCCGGAGACGAAGAGCGCTGGGTCCGATACGTTTTCGATGACGGCTTCTTCACCCGGGTAACCACGAAAGGACACGACCGCGTCCGCTCTTCCGGAAACGGACGGAACAATGCGCTCTTCGTAGGCGCCGCCGCGCAGCCACACCGTATCCCCTGGCGCCACCGCGCTGGTAGCTCCACCGACCGTCGCAAAACCGAGCTGCGCGCCAGCCCCGCAGGACCGCGTCGCGACATCGTAGTCCGCGCAGTCCCCGGAGAGGCTTCCATCGGCGTAGAGGTCCCGGTCCTGCGCGTCTGCGAGGCAAGGCACTAGGAGAAGGAGGGCGAGGGCAGAAGCGAAGCGCATGAGAGACTCCTCGAAAGTGGAAGCCCATGGTGACGGCCCCCCTCCTCGATGCCAAGCCCGCTGCCTTCAGGCGCCCGTCAGGCCGCGTCGAAGAGCTTGCCTCGTTCGGTCACTGCGACGATGGCGAGCGCGCAGAGGCCGAGGGCGATGAAGCCGAGCAGCACGGGCTGAGTCGTACCGTCGTAGAGGCGCGCGATGGCGCCACCGAGGACGCCCGACAGAGTCGTCGTAGCGAAGCCAAAGGCCGATGACGCCGTCCCCGCGATGGCGCCGAGGGGCTCCATGGCGAGGGCGTTGAAGTTGGAGCCGATGAGCCCGAAGAAGGCGAACACCAAGCCGAAGAGCGGGAAGAAGAGGTAGAGTTCTTCGCCTACGTAGGCCATGCAGAGGTACAGGACCACGGAGACCGTGCTGAATCCGACGAGCGCCACGTGGCTCATCCGCCGCATGCCGAAGCGCTCGACGAGCCGGGAGTTGGCGTAGGTGGCGCCCGAGAGCATGAAGGCCACGGCTGCGAACCACAGTACGAAGGCGTCTCCCTGGTCGAAGACCTCGCGGAAGATTTGCTCCGCCGACGAGATGAAGGCGAAGAGGGCGCCGAAGATAACGCCGCCGGCGAGCGTGTAGCCGAGGGTCACGCGGCTCTTCCCGATCATCGCGTAGGCCCCCAAGGTGGTCGCGATGTCGAGGGGACGGCGAGCGGCGACTGGCAGTGTCTCGGGAAGGCGTACGAGGACCCAGAAGAACATCACCACCCCAGCGGCGGTGAGCACGGCGAAACACCATCGCCACGGGGCGACGTAGAGCACGAGCTGCCCCAGCGCCGGCGCGAAGATGGGCACCACCATGAAGACGGTCATCACGAGGGACATGACGCGCGCCATGCCCCGGCCGACGTAGAGGTCCCGGACGATGCTGATGGAGACGACCCGGCACCCCGAGGCAAATACGCCTTGCAGGAAGCGCATCGCGAGCAGGGTCGTGAAGTCCGGCGCCAACGCACAGGCGATGCCGGCCGCGGCGTAGCCGACGAGCGCCACGAAGAGCGGCGGCCTGCGCCCGAAGCGATCCGATACCGGCCCGTAGATGAGCTGCGGCGCGCCGATGCCGAGCACGTAGGCGACCACGACGAGCTGTTGATCGTTCGCGTTCGGGAGCTGCAGGTCCCGAGCGATGATGCCCAGGGCCGGCAGCATCAGGTCGATCGCGAGGGCGTTGAGCGCCATCAGCGCGGCGACCATCGACACGAGCTCCCACGTCGGAGGCGCGACGCTCGGGGCCGTCACCGAAGGGCCATCGGCGGGCGCGGTCTCGGTGGTCGGCACGGGGTCCCCTCTTTGGGGCATTCGAGGGGGCA
>JAFDCW010000688.1 GCA_019312705.1 Deltaproteobacteria bacterium | reverse complement strand
CGAGAAGACCCTCATCTTCAACGGCCAAGACACCTGGGACACCTACGCCATCCCCGTCGCTCCCCGCGACGTGCCGCCGCTCCTCGGTGACTTCCGCGGTGACGTGGACCCCAATACGCCATCCATCCTGGGGTCGGTCGATGTGTCCATCACCAGCCTCGACGAGAGCGTCAGCGGCGGCGGCTTCGACGGCACGCCCCTCAACGTCGCCCTCGCCGAAGCGCACCGGGTGCGCATCATCGAAGGCTTCTCCTCGGAGATCGGCCCGGTTCGCCAGTTCGGCCTCACCAACCAAGAGGGCGCCGCCATCGTCGGCGAGGCCCTCGTGCACGAGGATGGTTCGTGGGAAGCGGCGGTCCCGTCGCGGCTCCCCTACCACCTCCAGGCCATCGACCAGTACGGCCTCGCCATTCGGAACCAGCGTGTCTGGATTCAGGCGGACGCCGGTGAGGCCCGTCGCTGCGGCGGCTGTCACGCCAGCCGCTCGGAGAACATCCTCCCGGCATCCGGGGCGACCACCCTCGCTCAGCAGGCCGGTGCCGAGGACTTCAACGTTCCCATCTCGGAGCGCATGGAGCTTCCCTGGTACAACGCCGCCGACAACTTCGGTACGCCGCATACGAACATCCAGGACCTCTTCAACGCCAAGTGCGTCAGCTGCCACTCGGGCGGCGCCGGTGACCCATTTGCCGGTCAGTCCTACGCGGTCGAAGTGACCGGCGAAGACGGCACTGTCTACGCCTACGACATTCCGGTCCTCGACCTCTCGGACCGCGCGATGGCGGTCTACTACGATCGAGAGGTCGTCGACTTCCCGGTCTCCTACATCTCTCTGATGTACGCATCGTCCATGATGGCCGATACGGAGGTCACCGGTGCTATCGCGCCGATTGAGTGGGTCATCCCCGCCGACGCTCGCGGCAGTCGCCTCGTCGAGGCCGTCAACGCGGTCAGCGAAATCGACGGCAGCGCAGCGTTCGACCGTCCCCTGCACCCCGAGGACGTCGGTGTCGACCTCACCCGTGAAGAGCGCATGATGCTCATCCGGATGGCCGACCTCGGTGCCCAGTACTACACCCGCCGCAATGTGCCCGGAGGCTTCACCGCCTCGTCCGGCACGGATTACTGAGAGAGGAGGAAGCCATGAAGAAGACAATGAACATGATTTCGATAGCGACTCTGCTCCTTGGCGCCTTCGCCGCCACGGCGTCTGCCCAGACTGTCGGAGAGGCTGACGACTGCCGCTTCGACCGTAGCCGAGGAGAGTGCAGCCCCGGCACCGAGGCCCCGAACCGGTCGTCCCTCATGACGGCCATCTCCACCCGCTCGGCGACCGCCCTCATGGCGACCCTCGAGTACGGTGAGATGGTCGACTGTCAGGAGTGCGCGGTTCCCCTGATGAACCGGGTTCTCACGGACGACAATGCTGGAGTTCGCGAGTTTGGGGCTTGGTGGCTGCGCCGCCGTCCCTTCGCCGCGAGCATGGCGTTCGACTTCTTTGCTCGAACGCTGACCACCGACACTGATGCCGTCCGGCGCACTCGGGCCGCGGAAGCGGTTGGGGAGTTCTTGACCCCCCACGCCCTCCCGCTCCTCACGGACGCCATCATGAACGACGCCGACCCCGGTGTGCGTGAGGCCGCTGTCCGCGGCATCGGGCGTACCAACCACGTCGACTCCCAAATGGTCCTCGCTACCGCGATGACCGACGCCGACGCGAGTGTTCGTCTCGCCGCGGTTCAACAGGTCAACCTAGTCAACGCATTCAGCCAGATGGACGCCCTCGTGGGCGCACTCATCGACGCTGACGCGCAGGTTCGCCGCGAGGCGGCGCTCCAGGCTGGCCAGCGAAACGTCACCGACGCGGTGCCCGCCCTCGTGGCGATGCTGCGTACCGACGACAACACGACCGCTCGTCGGTCGGCTGCTTGGGCCCTCGGGTCCATCGGCGGCTCGGACGCCCGCAGCGCCCTCGGCGATGCGGCGACGACCGAATCTGATGACGGTGTGCTCCAGGCTATCCGCATCGCGCAACGAATGCGCTGACATTTCTAAGTTGCGCGCAATGCGTGCGTGCTAGATTGATGCAATGTTGCCGCTAGCACGCCGCCCCTCCGCCCTCGCCGGTGTTGGTCTCCTCCTCGTAGCTCTCGCTTCCCTCGGAAGCGCGTGCGAGGAGCGGCCGGCGCCGGCGTCGTCGTTTTATGATCAGCAGATCGGTCCCGCCCTCCAGTTCGGGTGCGTCGAGCAAACCGCGGGGTGTCACCTTGCGAGCGAACGCGGTGAGGCGACGGGCAACCTCGTTTCGTCTCCCTGCGCACCGACATCCGCCACAACGCCGGGGCGACCCTCGATATCAGCTCCCCGACCTACAGCGAGATCAAGCAGTGGACCGAGAGCGGGTTCCTTCGCACCGGCGTGCCCGATGAAGAGCTGACGCCGAACCAAGGTGAGTGCGTGAACGGCGTCGGCGAGAGCCGCTTCTTCGACCCGGCCGCCGACCCCATCGATCCGACAGGCTACGCCGAGTTCGGCGAAATCAACGACCTGCTCCGCGAGGGCTGCGCTGGCACGTCGTGCCACGGTTCGAGCGTCGCCGACCTTTATCTGACCTGCGGCGACACCGAAGAAGACCTCCGGTGGAACTACTTCGCTGCGGTCGCTCACCTCTCGGACCTCGTCTCCACTTCGCCGCTCTTGCGCCGCCCCCTCAGCCAGCTCCGGGGCGGTGTGTTTCACGAAGGCGGGCACGTCTTTGCCTCGGCCGAGGACCCGGTCTACATCAAGCTCAGGGAGTGGGCCGAGCGTCTCGTCGAGCGCACGCCGACGGCGGTCCGGTACCCCGAGGCTGGCGTCGACGAGGGCTTCCGCTTCTTCGCCAACCGTGTGCAGCCGGTCTTGGTCCGCAAGGGGTGCATGTTCATGAACTGCCATGGCGTCGCCATGTTCCACGACCTTCGCCTGCGCAGCGGCTCCCAGGGGCAGTTCTCGCGCATCTCGACCGAGCGCAACTACGAGATTTCACGGCATCTGCTCGGCATCGATTCGCCGGATGCCAACGAATCGCGCCTCATCGCCAAGAACCTCTTCACGGCCGATTCGATCCCGGGAGGGCAGGGCGTCGCTCACCGCGGAGGAGCGCTCCTCGAGGACTTCGGCGCAGATGCTGGAGGGATTGACGCGGCCGATGCCTCGGACTGCGTCGGCGTCGACGCCGCCAACGGCGACCTCAACGAGGTCCCGGGGTACTGCGTGCTGCGCGAGTGGCATCGCATCGAGCGCGAGGCGGCCATCGTGAGCGGGGAGCTCCTGGCGAACCCCGTCGAGAGCATCGTCTACGTGACGCGGCCCCCCGGCGCCGGCGACGTCCGAGACTTCGAGACGTACCGCGGCGGGGCCGAGCTCATCATCGCGGATGCGGCCCTCGACGCGACCACCTTCGACCTTTCCTTCACCGGCGACCGATCGCTCAATGCCGGCTGCGGCATCACGGCAGACGCCGACATTCGCCAGCCGGCCGTCTCCTGGGACGGGAGCCGGGTGGCCTTCGCAGCCCGCGTCGGGGCGGGCGCCAATTGGGCGGTCTACGAGATGGCCGCCGACGGGACCGGCTGCGCTCCTTTGGCCGGCATCGGCACCGGAGCGACCGAGGGCAACGGCATCCCCATCCACGACCTCGACCCGGCCTACGCGCCGGATGGTCGCCTCGTCTTCGCCTCGACCCGCGGCAACACCATGGGCGAGTTCCCCTACGAGGGGCCGACCCTCACCCCCTCCGCGCTCCAGGCCAACGCCAACCTCTACGTGCGAGATGCCGACGGGTCGGTCCGTCAGCTCACCTTCCTCCTGAACCAGGAGCTCGCTCCCGCGTTCATGGGCGATGGCCGCGCCATCTTCACTGCCGAAAAACGCGAGCGCGAGTTCCATCAGCTCGCCGGACGCCGCATCAACCTCGATGGAGGCGACTACCATCCCCTCTTCGCGCAGCGCGACAGCGTCGGGTTCCGAGCCGCGACCGACAACGTCGAGCTGACCAACCGGAACCTCGCCTTCATCGCCGGTCCCATCGGCGCCGAGGGCGGCTTCCTCGCGGTCGCCAACCGGTCCATCGGCCCGGACCAGTTCGACCGGGCGCCTGGCGACCGGGCCTACATCAGCTCCCTGCACGTCTTCGACTCGGCGGTCTTCCGCAACTCGTCGATGCTGCCGAACGGCCGCGTGCTCGCCGCTTGTGACCCGACGTCCACCGATCCCTCGGCCGGCGGCTTCGCCTTCGAGATCTGCGAGGTGAACTCCCACGACGGCGGCGTTCGCCGCCTCGGTGGCATGGGTGCCTCCAACGTCGACCCGGTCGCCATCTTTGCACGGCCTCAGAACGGCGTATTCGAGTCTCGCGTCGACGAGGCCAACGCCCACACCGAGGTCATCTCCGGCGAGATCGACACCGAGATCCTGATCCACGACTTCCCGCTGCTCGCGACCCTCGTCTTCTCGAATACCCGGATCGGCCGGCCCATCGACTCCCGCATCGACGGTTTCGATGTCATCGAGGCGCTGCCGCCGCCCACCGGCACGACCGACTTCAACATGCCCGACGACGGCTTCGGCCCGCGCTGGGAGCGCCTCGAGGTGCTCGGTTCGACCAGCCTCCGAGCTGACGGGTCGGCCCGGATTCGCATCCCCGGGGGCTTGCCCATGCTGCTCCGGCCGACGTCCGGCGGAGCCCCTCTCATGTTCCCCCCTGGCGGGCCCCTCACCGGTGAGATCATCCAGCGCGAGCAGATGCAGTTCTACCCGGGGGAGCGCTCGAACCAGTCGTTCCGGCGGCCATTGTTCAATGGTCTCTGCGGTGGCTGCCACGGGTCCATCAGCGGTCGGGAGCTCGATGTCGCCGTCAACATCGACATCCTGACCAGCGCTTCCCAGTCGTTGGCCCGAGACGACCAGCCCACCAACATCAGCCGGTGAATCAGCGCTGACGTCCTTCGACGGGCGCGCTACTATCCGGCCGTGCCCGTCTCGACCCTCATCTGCCTGGCCTTCGTGTCGGGCTTCGCCGCGGCCCTCGCGGGCCGGGCCGAGCTGCGCGTTTCACCGCGGCCCCCGGTCCTGAGCCGGAGCTTCTTCGCCTGGCTGTCCTTCGCGCTCTTCGTCTTGGTCCCTGTTTCCCTCTATTTCTACGCGTTCTACGGCGATTGGTTCCTGCTCTACACGGTGGACATGAGGCGTATCCCCTCGGCCCTGGCCATGGTCGGCTTCGGGGTCGAGGTCCTCGTCGGCGTCGCGGGCTTCGCCTTCGCGGGGCTGCTCATCCGGGGCCAGCGCGACGGCCTCGCCGGCGGGCTGCTGGCGTTGTCTATCCTGGCCGGTATGGCCGCGATTCCGGCGGCCGGGGATCGGCTCTCGAGTGTGGGTAGCTTTGCCCAGTACAAGGGCGGATTCGGCCTGGTGCCCTACGGAAGTGGGTCCCTGATGACCGGAACCCTCGCGATGGGTGCGATCCTGGCTCTCTGTCTGGCGATCTTGCTTGGTAGCCTCTGGGTGGGCAGCCGTCGGTGCTGAGGCCGCCGCCGCGAACACGGCTCTGGGT
>JAFDCW010000687.1 GCA_019312705.1 Deltaproteobacteria bacterium | reverse complement strand
GGCTGGCACGCCTCGGCACCGGCGCTCCTCGACGGCAGCCTCTCGCTCTACACCGAGGTCAACGCGATGAAGCGCGAGGATACGAACACCGAGCTGACCCAGGAGCGGCGCTGGGGCCGTGCGATCTACGCGTCGGCTCAAATCTCGACGGGCAACACCTCGATCCTCGCCCAGTGGAAGGACTACGAAAACTACATCTTGCAGCCCTTCGGCAACATCGAGGTGTTTCGGGTCTACAGCGCGGCGCCGAGCCTCGACCTCGACTCGGAGCGCTACCGGGGCCAGGAGAATAGCCGCGGCGGCCAGCTCGAGATCACCTACGCGTTCAATCCCAGCCCCTGGGCGCTCACCTTCGTCGGCATCGGCTACGGCCACGTCGACGAGCACGAAGTGGACCCCTGGGACGGTATCTTCACCGGGCACGGGCTCTTGACCCTGAGTCGCCAGAACGACTCGGTGACCGACCAGGAGATCGGCTGGACCCTCGACCTCGCCGGCGGTTACCGACGCGAGGTCTACCTCGACGACGATGCGTCGCAGGTCGCTAACGCCGGGGAGCTCGACTGGGAGGTCGTGCACGCCCTCTTCGACATGAACATCGGCTACGGTGCCCACAGCTTCGAGCTGCGCGCCGACCCCCGCTACGAACAGCGCCGGACGGCCCTCGGTGGCGTCCGCGACTACTGGCGCGGCGGGACGTACCTGACGTGGTCATTCGCCGGCCGCATCCACGTGAGCGCAACCCTTCAGTGGAATAGCGAGAAGGTGACTCGTTCGACCTTCTACCCGGGCGCCGAGGCCAAGTGGGAGTTCGTCCGCGGTAGTCACGTTCGCTTCTTCGTAGGGCAGACCCCGGGGGGGCTGCTCTGCTCGGGCGGCGTTTGCCGCGATGTGCCGGAATTCGAGGGCGGTGTGCTCGAACTCGTCTTGCGTATCTAGGCTCCTTCGGCTCTCTTTGACCTGAATATCGGAGACTCCATGACCGTCCACCGACCCATGCGCCCGATGCGCCCGATGCGCCCAATGAAACGCCGCCTCTTCCTCCGTGATTCCGCATTGTCCGTCGCCGCCGTTGGTCTCGGCGCCGGCATAGGTACGAGCGTGCTTACAGGGGCCTCGCCGGCCTTCGCGCGCGTAGGCGGCCGTCCCCAAGCCTTCGAGCTGCCCGCCGTGCCCGGGGGCCCATCGAGTCGGCGCTTCAAGCTCGCGGACTTCCTCGGCGAAAAGCCCGTGGTGATTCTCTTCTGGGCGACCTGGTGCGCGCCCTGCCGCCAGGAGCTGCCCCTCTACAGCTCACTCTACGAGCGCTACCACGACGATGGTCTCGAGGTGGTAGCCGTCAGCATGGACGGCGCCAATACGCTGCCAAACGCCGGACCGATGGCCAGGCGCCTGGGCCTCGGCTTCGACGTCGTCAGCGACCTCGACACGGCCGTGACCACGCGCCTGAACCCCCGCCGGGCCGCGCCATTTTCGGTATGGGTCGGGAAGAACGGCCGCATCGTGCGTGAGCGCGAGGGCTTCAGCCTCGCCGAGCGGCGAGAGATCGTCCGCGGCGTGTCGCGCCTCGTTCGCGAAGAAAGCGACGGCGAGTAGGTCTTACAAGCAGACCGTCGGCAGCGCTTCGAAGACCGGGACGAGCTCGGCGTAGTTGTTGAAGACGATGCCGCCCATGGGGTCGGTGGTGAGCTGGTAGAGGAAACGCAGGTCCCGGTAGATGCCGGCGTTGAGGTAGGCCTCTGCGTCCGAGTCCTTGTTGCCGATGCCGACGTCGACGGGATGGCCGATGCGTGCGGCGACCTCGGCGAGTTCGGTCGTCTTGAAGGCCACCGCCGTGCTCCCGGTACCGCCCAATCCGGTGTTGGTGGTGTGAACCAGGCCCGGGGGGAGGCCGCGTTCGGCGACCCATTCGTGGGTCCGGGCCGAAAGCCAATCGGGGCGAGCCGTGACGTAGAAGATCAGGTAGCCGCGGTCGGCCAAGGCCCAAAGCGCTTCCGGTGCGTTGGGGTTGATGCCCGGTGATGCGCCGCCGAGGATCGCGGTGAACTCGGCGCTTTCGCTCTCGGTGAGGGTGCCGTCGACGTCGCTCACGATGACTCTCTCGCCGCGGCGCAGCACGTGAATGTACTGGTCGGCGGTGGAGTGGTCGCCGCGCACGACGAAGTGGATGCGGTGTTTCCCGGGGCCGAGGCGCTTGTCTGGGGGGATGCGGAAATAGACCCGGCCGCCATCGTCTTCGATGCGTTCGATGGTCGGGTGCAGGGGGCTCGTGCCGTCGTCGGTGGTCGTGGCCCGGCCGAAGTACTCCCAGGTGGTGCAGTTGCGGAGGATGTACATGTCGACGTCCTCGTCTTCGAGGTCATTGTCGCCGAGGCCGTAGGCAAACTTCGCGAGGGCCCATTGGTCGTCGGTCGAGCGAAGAAGCAGGTCGCGGCCCCGGTGGCGCGCCGGGCCCTGGCTGGTCGTGAACACCGACACGATCGAGTGCCGCCAATCGACCACCGGAACGTAGGTCGGCAGGGCCACATCACAGGAAGACGGTGCCGGGCACGATGCCGGTCCCGCGTCGGGAATGGGCGTGCCCGCGTCGACTCCGCTGTCGGGGGACGGGCCGCTGTCCTCTGGTGGCGCCGAATCTGGAGGCGCCGAATCGGGGGCGCTGCTGTCGGCGCCCATGCCCGAGTCGCCGGGGATCCCGTCGTTGCCCCCGCATGCAACGCCGACGGTGAGAGCGGAGAAAAGGCATATGAGAGCAATGGCGGAGAGCGTCCACTTCATGCGCAACATCACAGACGCATGATTCACCGCCGGAGGGCCATCGTCACGCGGAAATCCCAGCGCTGGCCCGGATTGCCAAGTAGCCCAAAACGGTCCCTTGCACTAGGATCGCGCCTCCGAAAGATGGAAATCTACGTGCGATCGGCGCGGGCCCTCTGGGTCTTCGGGGTGATCTTCTCGAGCTACATGGTGCAGCTCGCGCTGGTGCGCCTCTTTCAAACGCCCGGCGATGACCCGGAGACGGGTGAAGAACGCCTCTACGTGCCGCCGGGACTGCTGAAGCGGCGCGTCATCGTAGACGAGAAGAACGCCGACCGCCTGCTCGCCGCGACCCTCGAACTCCGCGGGGTCTTCATCAAGCTGGGGCAGGTGCTCTCGATCATGGGTGGCTTCTTGCCGCACGTATACGGCACGAAGCTGTCGGTGCTTCAGGACGCCGTTCCGCCGCACCCGTACAGCGCCCTCGAGGAGCGCTGCGACGAGAGCTTCGGCAAGAAGCCCGACGCTCTCTTT
>JAFDCW010000082.1 GCA_019312705.1 Deltaproteobacteria bacterium | reverse complement strand
GGAGAGGTGGTGCCGTTCGATCAGCGCCTCGTAGGCGTCGATGGAGGCTACCGCCGCGGCGAGCTCGTCGGGGTGCGCTTCTGCGAGAGCTTCGTAGCCGTCGACCAGGCGCTGACGCAGGTTCATCTCTTCGAAGACGGCGCCCTTCTCCGGGGGATCTTCCGCATCCTGACCGCCCACCTCGTCGCGCTCGGCGGCGGCGAAGATACGTTCCGCGACGTGGGCGATCGCGAGGGCGTCCTGGTTGTCGGCTTGCACCGTGACCTCACGGAGGGCCGCGTCGATCTGCGCCGTGAGCGCGTGGGCGTCGTCCCGGGGCGGCTCGAGGCTCTCGTCGAGGTCCACGACGGGCACCGGAATCGGCGCCCCGTAAACGAGCGATGCCTCGGACCGAAAGGTGCGCTTGGCGCTGTAGTAGAGGCCCGCCGGCACGATGGCGAGGTCGCCGCGTCTACCCCCGGACGAGTTCGCCGACAGGGCGATGCGGGCCGCGCCGCTCTTGAGTGGTTTGAGGCCCGGCTCGGAGTGGGTCGTGCCTTCGGGGAAGAGCGCGATGGCCTGTCCCCGTTCGAGAGCCGCGCGACAGGCGGCGATGGTCTTGGCGTTGCCCTTGGGGTCTGCCCCGTCCTGCTTGCGGTAGACCGGGAGGCTGCCGAAGGCTTTGACCAGGCGTCCGAGGACGGGCATGCGGAAGAGCGGCTCCTTGGCGAGGAAGACCACCTGCCGTGGAGACCGGCAGAGGAGGAAGAACGGGTCGAGGAGGGCGTTGGGGTGGTTCGATACGAACACCACGGGACCGGCGAGGGGCACGTGCTCTTCGCCGACGATCTCGATCTCGCGAAAGAAGACCCGGAGGATCAGCCGAAAGATGCCTTCGAAGAAGTTCCTCATGGCTTGGGTGCTCGGGCAGTCATCGTGGAAGGGCTAGGTGGTCGGCGCTACCGGCGCCGCCCGACTTCGTCGGACGTCGCCTTCTCGTTGGGTGCTAGCCTAATCCGATGGCCGACCGCCTCACAGAAATTAGGGCCCGGTGGGCATCCGTGGGCAGCGATACCCCGTGGCACGTCGATGAGACAGGCGCGGCGGTGGTCTCGGCGACGGGAAGCACCGTCGCGACCCACAGCGTCGATGGGTGGTGGGCCGGCGCCGGCCCCCAACTCGACCCCCGTGACGCCACCGCCATCGCCCACGCGCCGGACGACATCGCCTTCCTGCTCGCGGAGCTCGAGCGCGTGGCGAAGCCTTGACGATGCTCCTCGCGGTCTAAGAGCCGATCCCGGTGAGCCGCACGCGCACCGATCGGCGCGCCGTGCCGCGTAAGACGCCGAGGGTGACGACATCGCCGACGGCTTTGCGGTCGAGGGCCCGGTAGAGGTCGAGATGGTCGGCGATGGTTTCTCCGTCGAGCTCATAGATGACGTCGCCGAGGACGACAGCGCCCGTCCGCGTGTCGCGGCGCGTGGGCTCGATGCCCGCGACCGCGGCCGGAGACCGGGGCTTCACCATCAGAACCAGGGCGCCTCGAACTCCAGCGCGCACGTTCAAGTCGCCCTCGTCGACCACCAGGCCGAGGCCGGGGCGAACGACTCGACCGTGCTCGATGAGCTGCGCGACGATGCTGCGCACGGTGTCGACGGGCACCGCGAAGCCAACGCCGGCGGAGGCCCCGGTGGGGCTCATGATCGCCGTATTGATCCCGATGAGACGCCCCACGCTGTCGAGCAGCGGCCCCCCCGAGTTGCCCGGGTTGATGGCCGCGTCCGTCTGGACGACGCCTTGAATCGGGCGACCGCCGACGCTCATGATCTCGCGGCCGAGGCCGCTGATGACCCCCGTCGACAATGTCTGGTCGAGGCCGAAGGGGCTGCCGATGGCCATCACGTGCTGGCCGACAGCGAGGCCCGCGCTCGAACCGATTTCTGCGGGGTTGAGCAGCTCCGCCGGGGCCTCGATTCGGAGGACCGCGATGTCCTTGTCGGCGGCGTGGCCGACGAGTTGGGCTGTCCACGCGCTGCCGTCGCTCATCGTCACCCGGGTCGCGTTGCCGCCGCCGATGACGTGATAGTTCGTGACGACGTGTCCGTCGCGGTCCCAGATGAGACCGGACCCGGTGCCCCGGGGAAGGGCCATCACGTTTCGCGTGTAGGCGTCGGTCCGTACGGAGAGGCTTTCGATGTTGACGACGCTCGGAGCCGCGCGGCGGAAGGTCTCGATGTCGCGGCGCTCCGCGTCCCCGAGGTCTTCGGGGATGGGCGCCCGCTGAGGCCCGAGGCCTCCGTCCCGTCGTGGCAAAGCCGGGGCCCCGGAGCCGGAGCCGGTGGCGTCGGCCGGCGCGACCATCGCATCGACCGCGGGGTCGTCCGAGGCCCCCGCCGGCCTGAGAATCGAGCCGTCCTCGGATTCAACGCCAGTGTCTGACGTGCCAGCGGCCCCCCCCGGCCCCCTTGGCGCACCTGCCCGGGCCAGCCTCTCCTCGAGGCGCAGGGCATTCCACGACAGCACCCCGACGCTCACGGTCAGGACCGCCACGGCCAAGGAGAGCAGGAGAATCATCGCGCGATAACGGAGGGGGACTGAGTTGCTCATGGCGGGGTCTCGGGCGCTACGATAACGCCCAGACCCCGGCGGGCAATCCCGAACTCGCTCGCGGCTTTTTTTACCAGGGCGGATCGGCCCCCTTAGCATGGCGCGATGGCCGCCATCCTCATCCCTCCCAGTGAGCGCCGCAGCATGCGACGCGCCTTCCGGTCCAATTGCCAGGCCGTCGCCCTCGATGGCTTCCGCCTGGTCGGCGACCGCATCCTCGACCTCTCGCCCCGGGGGCTCTTGCTCGCCTGCGATGACGAGATCGTCACCGGTGAAGAGCTGGTCGTATCGTTCAAGGCTCCCCGCGGCGGAGAGTTCATCGACGTAGAGGCCGTCGTGGCGAGGGTCGTCGGCGGCTGGCGCCCCTACGACCCCGGCTACGCCGCAGGACTGCGGTTCACCCGCATCGACGCCCCCGATCGGGGAGAGCTCCTCAGCCGCCTCGCCGGGCTGCCGCCCCCGGTGCCTCACCGTCGCCTGCGCGCGGACTACGCCGAGACCGTGCGCCGCATCGGCGTAGGCCTCGCCTGACGAGCTGCCATGGCCGACACCATCTTCAGCAAGATCATCCGCGGCGAGATCCCGTGCCACAAGGTCTACGAAGACGAGCACGTGCTCTCATTCTTGGACGTCAATCCGGTGAGTGTTGGCCATACCCTCGTGATCCCCAAAGAGCCCGCACCGACCCTCGACCAGCTCAGCGACGATGCCGCCGCGGCCCTGGGTCGGGCCCTCCCGCGCATCTGCCGCGCGGTAAAATCGGTAACGGGCGTCACGGCGTACAACGTCTTGCAAAACAATGAACCGCTGGCACATCAGGCGGTCTTCCACGTGCACTTTCACATCATTCCGAAGCCCGATGCCGAGAGCGGCCTCGGGGTCGGCTGGCCTTCGGGCCCCGTCGGAGACGACGCGCTGGAGCTCGCCGAGAAGCTGCGTGAAGCCCTCGCCTGAGCCGATCATGGGCCCTTTGTTGGGCCTTTCCCAACGGCCGATCGGTGAGAATCGCTTTGCTGTATCGTTGAATCAGTCTGGTGCAATCCCCGCCCGCAGTACGGCGACGGTCCAGACGGGTCACCATGTCAACTAGGAGGGACTGGATGAATCGATGGATACGAATGGGCGCGCCCCTACTCGGCGCGCTGCTATTGCTCACCGCGGGGTGTTCGACCGCAGTAGACAGCGTCGACGGCGCAAGTGAAGGCCTGTCACTCGTACGGAAGGCCGATCTCGCAGATCAGCTGATGTACATCAACCTCGCGATCTCGCCGGGCCCAATGACCGCCGCAGAAGCGGGCGATCTGGAAGAAGCCATCCCGGTCGTCATGCGCTTCTACGAAGATTGGGCAGTGGCCTGGTATGCGCCCGACGGCGAGGCGTTGACCCGGAACCCCGACGACGCCATTCGCATGTGGCAGGTCCTGGGCAATACGGACGACGTGCACGTTCTCAGCGACGACGTGTCCAGCTCCGAAGGGTCGACGACGACCGAGCCCGAGGAACGCCCGTCGAACCCGAACTTGGAGATGGCCCCGATTCAGATCGATTCGACGCCCAACTTCCCGCTCCCGGGCGACCAGGCAGCCAACCGGGCCTTCGCCATCATCGATTGGGTCGAAGACGCCTATCTCGAGTGGCAGTTGATCGCACCCGGCTTCCACCCCGGCTGCGCCTGATCGACGTGGTGGCCCGCCTGGTTCTGCCAGGCGGGCGCTTCACCATCGCTTACGCCCGACGCGCAGCATCGCCTGCAGCATGTCGTGGCCCTGGTAGCGTGACCGGAGGGTACAGGAGACGCCGGGGCAGGCGGCCTCATCGCCGCCCGTGAACTCCGTGATGAGCACCACCGGCGGTGCGTTGGGGATCATGTAGTAGAGGGTCCGCGCCACCTGCGCACCCTGGGGCAGGCTGATGACGACGCAGTCCGGCTTGGACTGAACGGTGGTGTCGAGCCCCGACGCGGCACCGTCGGCGTGAAACACGACGGCTCCCCAAGCCTCGAGGACGGCGCGGCCGTGGGCGGCGGCGTCCGGGTCTGCGTCGACCCACACCACCCGCATTCCATCGAGGGGCGCGGGGTTCTCGGGGCCCGCCGAACCCGGGGCGTAGTCTTGCGTGATCCTCGGCACGCGGCCCGAGATCGGGCCCTCGACGAGCGTCGGACGCTTGGACTTTTCGACCCCGGCACGCGTCGGACGCTTCTGCCAATCCTTCTCTGCCTTCTTGGCCGCCATCAGCAACAAGCCTAGCCGAGCGATAGAGGGCTTGCTATCACGGTTTTCCCTTCGCCATTTGGGGACACCCCTCCCTGGCCCCCCAAACGCGCTCAGTTGGAGTAGCGACTCACGACGACGGCCGTCGCCGCAGCGATGAGGGCTACCCAGATCAAGTTGCCGATGAGGTTGCTCTTTTTCCCGCTCTTGCCGGCCTCGGCGCCGGTGGCCCGGCGGAACCCGCCGAGCATCGACTGCATGGCGCCACCTCCGCTGCCGCCGTCAACGGCCGTAGTGCGGTCCCGACCGGGGCGCCCGCGGCCGCGGCGGCTCTTCTTACGGCGCTTCGGCTTCTGCTTAGCCATCGAGGCCAATAGAGCACGGGCTGAGGCGACGTTCAAAGGATCGCTGAGGCGGGCCCGCGGCTGCCGAGCCCCACAACCTTCACGCGTCGCTGGCCATGACCAGGAATCGGGCGCTCGCGAGGGCGACCGGGCGACTGCGATCGTCCTGCCAGGCCTCGGCTCGGATGGCGACGACCCGGCGACCGGCTTTGGTGATGGTCGCCTCCGCGAACGTATCGACGGGCCGGGCCGAGCGCAGATACTCGATGGTCAGGTTGATGGTCTTCGGGGGCAGAGCGCTCTTGTGGCGCCACAGGATCTCGAAGATGGCCGTCGACTCGAGGAGCGCGCCGAGGGTTCCGCCGTGCAGGGCCGGCAGCAGGGGGTTGCCGACGAGGTGATCGGCGTAGGCCATGGTGCCGATCAGGTGCCCGTCGGTCACACCGTAGTGTATGCCGAGCCACTTGGCGTAGGGGACGGCCCCGACCAGGGCATCGTAGTCACCGGCGTGGGCCCGGGCGACGATGTCGGCCACGAGGTTGCTCATGGCTGCTCCGGGGGGGGGCCGCTCGGGGTGCCGAGCATGAAGGACGCGGACGCGGTGGCGACGGGATCCTCGGGGTCGCCGTGGTGGGCGGCCGCCCGGACAAAAGCAACGTTGCGCGTCACCTTGGTGACCGTCGCGCGGGCGTGCACCTCGGCCCGGGGGCGGGGAGGTTTCATGTAGTCGATGCGCAGGTCGAGGGTCGCGATGGGCTTGGGCTCACGGAGCGCTTGGAAGACCGCGGCCCCACAGCAAGCGTCGAGCAACGCGGTGATGACCCCGCCGTGCAGCACACCCGTGTCGGGGTTGCCGACGAGGTGGGGAGCCCAGGGCATGCGCATGTCCGCCTCGCCGTCGCGGAGGTCGAGTATCTCGATGCCGAGGGCGTTGTTGTGGGGCACGGTGTGGGAGAACGCGCGGTGCGCGCGTTCGAGACGGGCCCGGGTCTCGTCACCGGGGGTGCCTGGATGAGTATCGCTGGCGTCGCTCGAGTCGCTGGAGTTGCTCATGGTCTCAATCGCGGCGGAGCACGAAGATCGCGTCGTCCAGTATCTTTACCGGATCTCGCGCCTCACCGCGACACAGATAGGGAGCCCGGGCAAGGCGGTCGACGAGATAGCCCCGGGGCGCGAGGACCTCAGTGTAAAGGGCGCTGACGCCGGTCTCGAAGTCGCGGGTGTTTTCCGGAAGCATCTCCTCCGCGTCGAGGGTCCGGGGGCCGAAATAGACCGCCTGGGAGATTGGCATGGGCACGGCGATGACGACCCGCCCGCCGGGAGCGAGCAGCTCGGGCAGGCGCTCGAGCAGCGCGAGGGGATGGCTCATCCGGTCGAGGAGATTCAGGAGCGCGATCACGTCGAAGGGCGCCTGGGCCGGAAGCGTGTGCACGGCGAGGTCGACCTGATGGCACGCCCAACCCTTGTCCCGGAGGCGTCGCGCCATCGGCCCGCTCAGCTCGGTGGTCACCACTTCGTCGAAGAAGCCCGCGAGTTCGGCGGTGACCTCCCCATCCCCGGCCCCGACGTCGAGGAGCCGACCAAGGGCGGGCGTACCCGGGCCCCGGAGGGTCTGCGAAGTTCGCAACCCCGCGCCAAGGATGCCCGGCCTGGCGAGGCCTGGGTCGAGCATGGTCGCCCACTGGGCCTTCGAGAGCACGCGCATGCTGTAGGCGCCGACGAGTCCATTGGCGTCGTAGAGGCTCACCATCTTCATGGCGACGTTGCGCATCGCGGTGACCCCGCCCTTCTGGGGAGCCGCGATCGCGTCGTCGATCCACGCCCGCGTCGAGGCATCGGGGTCGAGCTCGACGAAGGCCCCGGCGAGGGCGGGCGGCAGGCGCGAGCGGTCGCATGCGTAGGGAAGGACGAGGTGACGATAGGTGACCATGGGCCCTACTCGTCGCCGGCGCCGGAGGAGCTCGTTGGCGGCGCACCGCCCGGTCTGCCCACCCGTCCTCCAGCCACGGCCAGGCTCACCCAGCCGACGATGAACGCTGTACCGCCGAGGGGAGTCACCATGCCGAGGGCGCGGAGGTCGGTCAGGGTCATCGCGTAGAGGCTACCGCTGAAGAGCACCACGCCAAGCACGAAGGCCCACCCGGCGACCGTCGGGGCCCGGCCGGCGGTCGTGCTCCGGACCCATGCGACCCCGATGAGGGCGACGCTGTGCATCAGGTGGTAGTGGGCCGCCGTCTCCCACCAACCGATGCGCTTCGCTCCGTCTTGGGCCACGGCCAGGTCCGCCTCGAGGCCGTGGGCGCCGAAGGCACCGAGAGCCACCGCTAGGGCGCCGCTCACACCGGCCGCCACGAGCCATCCGCGTGTCATGGGGAAGCCTTAGTCCGCCGGATGCTCGTGGTCGAGGGCATTTGATAGTGGCCGGCGGGCTCGGGAACGCGAGACCGGCCAGGGCCATTCGAGCGGTAGGCGGTTGCATCAGAGCAGCCTCGCCGGTCTACTTCGCCCATGCAGGTCGACTCCTTCAATCAGCCTCCCCCCGAGCTCGGCAATCAGTACGACGACGACCCAGCGCTACGGGCGTACCTCGACCGAGTATTGCCCGAGGAGTTCCAGGAGGAGATCGCCGAATCCCTCGGGGTCATGGGGGAGCACGCCGGGGGCGACCTGTACCAGATGCAGCTCGAGGACCGGCTCAACGAGCCGACGCTGACCCAGTGGGATGCCTGGGGCGAGCGCATCGACAAGATCGAGGTGAGCCCCCTCTGGAAACGCGCCGAGAAGCTCGCCGCCGAGGCCGGCGTCGTCGCGACCGCCTACGAAAGAAAGCACGGGCGTTTTTCTCGGGTGCATCAGTTCGCCCTCACCTATCTCTTCAGCCCCTCGACGGACATCTACTCCTGCCCCCTGGCGATGACCGACGGGGCCGCCTACACGCTGACGAAGATGGGCAATCAAGCGCTCATAGACCACGCCCTCCCCCACCTGACCTCCCGGGACCCGGGGGCGTTCTGGACCAGCGGCCAGTGGATGACCGAGAGCACCGGGGGCTCCGACGTCGGCCGGTCCGAGACCGTCGCCGCCCTCGAGGACGGCGAGTGGCGCCTCTATGGACGCAAGTGGTTCACCTCAGCGACGACGAGTCCGATGGCCCTCACCCTCGGACGCCCCGAGGGAAACGGCGCCGGCGGCTCGGGCCTGGCGCTCTTCTACGTGGAGATCCGCGACGAAGACGGCCAGCTGAAAAACATCCGAGTGAATCGCCTCAAGGACAAGCTCGGCACGCGAAAAGTGCCGACGGCCGAGATCATGCTCGAGGGCACGCCGGCGACCCTCGTCACCGAAGATGCCAAGAACGGCGTCCGCAACATCACGCCGATGTTGACCATCACCCGGACCTGGAACGCGGTCACCAGCGCCGCGAGCATGGCCCGGGTCCTGAACCTCGCCCGAAGCTACGCCAAGAAGCGGGTCGCCTTCGGGGCGAAGCTCAGCGACAAGCCCCTTCACCTCGATACCCTCGCCGCGATGGCCGCCGAGCATGAGGGGGCTCTGCAGCTCGCGTTTTTCGTCGCCGAACTGCTCGGCCGGGATGAGTGCGGGGAGCTCGACGAGCACCAAGGGCGCTTGCTCCGGTTGCTCACGCCGGTGGCGAAACTCACCACCGGCAAGCAGGCTCTCGCCGTCGCGAGCGAAGGCCTCGAGTGTTTTGGCGGCGCGGGCTACGTCGAGGACACGGGGTTGCCGATGCTGCTGCGCGATGCCCAGGTTTTCCCCATCTGGGAAGGCACGACCAACGTCCTCTCCCTCGATACGCTGCGCGCCATGAACAAGGACCCGTCGATCCTCGCCGCCCTCTCTGAGGAGATCGGGCGCATCATCGAAGCGACCGAAGACAAAGACCTCCGGGCCCTCGCTGTCCGGTCGGGTAAGGCCGTAGACCACGCCGCGACCTGGGCGAGGGAGGCGATGCAGGAGAGCCCCGCCGCCATCGAAGCCGGGGCGCGGCGCTTCGCCCTCACCCTGGGGCGGGCGACCGAGCTCGCCCTGCTCGTGCGCCAGGCCCAGTACTCCCTCGGCAAGGGCGACGGTCGCCCGGCGGCAGCGGCGCGGCGTTTTGCGTTGGCGCCCTTCGATCTCATCGCCCCCGCGGGCGCCGTGGGCGCCGATGACAGTCGCGTCCTGGCTCTGGGGTGAGTGCAATGAACCGTGATTTCGGAATCAACCAGGGGCTGGTCGAAGAGCTCTTCCTCGAGTGGTGTGCGAACCCGTCGTCGGTGCCCGAGCAGTGGCGCGAGTTCTTCGACGCCCTGCCCCCCGAAGACCAGCCCACGCTGACGAGCGCCGGGGCGGTCTACGCGCCGGACCTCACGGGCGATCAGGACCACGACAGCGCCTCCCGCGAGGGCAATGGGCACCGGACGCCGGGCCAATCGGTCTTCCTCCAGCCGACCGAAGAACAAATCCACTTCGTCGACCGCCGCGTCGGTGAACGAACCGGCCCCGAATCGAGGGGCCAGGGGAGCGTGCCGCCGACCGACGCGGTCCTCGCGGGGTACGAGCTCCAGGGCCGGGTCACGGCGCTGATGAACGCCTACCGCGTGCGCGGCCACCTCTACGCCCGGCTCGACCCCTTGGGCCTCGACGTCGTCGACCCCCACGAGCTGATGCTCGAACGCTACGGCCTCGACCAGGTTGACCCGGAGACGATCATCTCGACGGGCGATTTCGCGGGGCCGAAGAACCTCCCCGTCGGCGAACTCGTCCGGCGCCTCGAAGAGA
>JAFDCW010000686.1 GCA_019312705.1 Deltaproteobacteria bacterium | reverse complement strand
GGTTCGCTTCTGTACTCGGTGGTTGCGATCACCGCTCTCGGCTCGGCTCTGACCGGCTGCGGTCCGGTCTATGAGGCCGGCTCCTTCGACCACTACGGCCGCGTCGACGAGCCGCGCATGCGCGCCCTCGGCTGCCTCGATGTGCGCATGCAGCCCCGCGGTGAGGGCGAGGTGGGGCGCGCGTGGGTTGCCATCGACTACGAGCTGGGCAATCGCTGCCGGGCGCCCGTCGAGGTCAACCTCCGGGATGCGTGGGTCTACGCCGAGGATGTCGGGGGCATGACGCCGATGGAACTGCATGACCCCCGCGCGGAGGTGGTGCCCGCAACCCTCGACGGCGAGGGCTATGCGTCGGAGGCCCTGGCGTACGTCGCGGTCGGTGACGGTTCGACGGAGCTCAGTCGGGTTTGCGTCGACGTGAGCCGCCTGGTTCCGGACCACGACCAGCAGGTGGCCCCGGTGTGTTTCCGCCGCGACGGTGACGCCATGACCGTCGAGGCGCGGCGATGAGGCGGGCGCTTACCCTTCGCCGCGTAGCCGCGGCCGCCACCGCCACCGCGCTCCTTTGTTGGGCATCGACTGCGGATGTCGCCCGCGCCCAAAGCTGTGGCCCGCCGGAATCGTCTTCTTCTTCGAGCGACTCGGGCGGAAGCGATGACTCCGAGAGCAGCAACTCCGGTGGCAGCTCCAGCGACGACTCTTCGGGTGGTTCCTGGGGCGACTCGCCGGACTACGGGGGCTCTTCGTCGTCTTCATCCAGTGGCGAATCCTCGACCCCGGCGTGCACCGACCGCACGGATGTCACGGGGTTCGAAGAGTGCACCCGCTTCGGTCGAGGGTGGAACGCCATCCGGCCCGCCCTGCGCTTCGAGATCGGCCCGTCGTTTCGACGTCTCTCGCTCGGTGGCATCGAGGTTGGCGGTACGACCTACCACGACGGAAACCCCCATCGTTTCTTCCTCGCGGCCGACGACCTCGACGACCCGTCGACGCTCACCGCCGGCGTGAACCTCCGGTTTACCGTGCCCGTCTTCAGCAACTTCCTCCTCGGGGCCGAGCTCGACCTCGCCGGGGGCAACCCACCAGATGGCGCGGTCGCCAACGGGGACCTCAGTCTTCGCATCGCTGGCGTGCAGACCATCGGCGGCGGCCTCGTCGCTGGGGTCGTCATCCCCGTGGGCCCCCTGCGCTTTCGCGGCGAGGTCCTCGCCGGGGGCGAGGGGCTGGTGGTGACCACGGCGAGTCTCCTCGGGGACTGCGTGAGCGAAGATACCGACGTCATCACCCGCTTCCGGCTCGAGCCCCGGGTCGGCATCGAGTTCTTCGTCGGGCGCTACGTGAGCTTCGACGTTTGGGGCGGCGTCGATGTGGTCAACCAAGGCAGCTACGGCGGGGGCCTGCGCATCAACTTGCATACGCGCGCCTACGACGCCGTCAGGTGACGCCCGCCAAGGCGAGGGCGACCGCGCTCGCCATCGCGCCCCAGGCGATGCGCAGCTTCGTGCCCTCGGACATCAGGGGGCGGGCCCCCTTGCCGAGGGCGTTGCCAAAGATGATGGCGACGGCGAGGGCCAGAGAGGTCAGGAGACTCTCACCGTCGATCAGACCTCCGAAACCGTAGGCCCCGATGCGTCCGATGTGCATGGCGACGGCGGTCACCGCGCCGGTCGCGACGTAGGCCTCGGCGCGTAGCCCCGACGCGAGCAATACCGGCGCGACCATCAGCCCGCCACCCCCGGAGGTCGCGGTCAGGAAGCCGGCGCCGATGCCGACCGGGACCATCGCCCGCGGCTGCTGGCTCAACGTGACGAGGCCGAGCTTCTTGGCGACGGCGAAGGCGGTGGTGGCCACGAGCAACCAATGCAGGACCCAGACCGGGGCCGCGACGGCGAAGAGGCCACCGAGGAAGGAAGCGGGGAGGGCGCCGAGGGCGAGGCTTTTGGCGAGGCGGCGGTCGACCGAGCGGCGGAAGAGCCAGACTCGGTGGAGGTTGCCGAGGAGCAGGGCCGGGGCGCTCACCGCGAGGGCCGTCGGCACGTCCCAGAGGAGCGAAAAGACCAGGACCAGCATCATGCCGCCGCCGAGGCCGGCGATGGTGGTGAGGGCGCCGGCCGCGAGGCCGAGGGGCAGAACCAGAGGCAAAATTGAGAGAAAAACCAGCATGCACCGACTCTGTGGCTGGGTGGGTCATGTGGCTAATCGATTGTTTTTAGTATTATGATAACAATTCGTGATGCTTCAGGAGCTGCGACATTTCCTGCTGATCGAGGCCCACGGCACCTTCACCGCCGCGGCTCGGGAGGCCCACCTCAGCCAGCCGGCACTGACGGCGTCGATCCGCCGCCTCGAAGAACGGTGCGGCGCCCGGGTTTTGCACCGGGGCCAGAGGGGCGCGACATTGACGGCGGAGGGCGAGGCGCTGCTTCCCCGGGCTCGCGCGGCGATCACCGCCTTCGAAGACGGGCTCCGAGCCGTGGCGGAGGTGAGCCGTCTCGACGCGGGGCGGGTGTGCCTCGGGGCCGGGGCGACGGTGAGCACATTCCTGCTGCCGCCGATCCTCGCGGCCTTTGCTAGGCAGCACCCGGCGGTGCGCTACGAGCTGCGCGAATCGACGACGGTGCAGTCCCTCATGGCGGTCGAAAGAGGAGACCTCGACCTCGCCATCGTTGCGGACGGGCCCGGGGAGCGCTGGCGTACGGACGAGTTGATCTTGGTCGGCCGGCCGGGGGACGTCGCGGACAACGCCGCCTTTGTCACCCTAGGTCGGGGCACGACCACTCGGGCACACCTCGACCGGCTCTTCCCCGAGGCGGACGTCGTGATGGAGCTCAACTCGATCAGCGCGGTGAAGGCCAACGTTCGCGCCGGGGTCGGGATCGCTCTCTTGAGTCGGGCCGCGGTAGAGAGGGATCTCGTCGATGGACTTCTCGTTGCCTTGCCGGATGCGCGGGTGCCCATTCGCCGGGAGTTTTCCCTGGTCCATCGCGGAATCGATCGCTTGCCCCCGGCGACCGCGGCCCTGCGGCGAATGCTCCTCGACCCGAGCACCTGAAACGCCTCGGCCCCTGTGATATGCTGCGTCCGTGGCGCGTTTCCGGGGCATCACTCTCATCTTACTTCTTGCGGTCTCTTCGTTCACTGCGCAGGCCTTCGTGGCGACGGCCGCAGCGCAAGACGACGGGGCGGCGGCGGCTGACGCGCAAGACGACGGTGCGACGACGGCCGCAGCGCAAGACGACGGGGCGGCTGCCTCCGAAGAGGACGACCGGGCCGCTCGCCACGATGCTGAGGCGC
>JAFDCW010000081.1 GCA_019312705.1 Deltaproteobacteria bacterium | reverse complement strand
CGCGTCGGTGCGTGTCGTCCGCGAAGACGAGCTCTACGAAGTGACCTTCGAGTTCGAGGATGGCGGCACCCTCGTCATCGGTTCGAGTGATGAAGGCGCCACGCACCAGCCGATCAGCCCGTCCGGCGGCACACTCATCGCGCGATACACGCCGGCCGCGGGCGACGACTACACCTCCTGGTATCGCGCAACGGCCATGGGGATCGCCCTGCTCGACGCGCGCGCCGAGGACGGGCCCGAGCAGCTCGAAGGCGAACTCTACTTCACCCTCGCCCGGAAGAACGACGAAGTACTCCGCTTCGAAGGGAGCTTTGCGGGCGCCGACGTCGAAGCGGGTAGCGTCGGCCTCGTGCCAGCCAGCCTCTCTTGCCTCATCCGCGCCTATAGCTCGGTGGGCGGCGAACGGTGGGCCACGCAGAGTTTCGCGAACGGCATCAGCGGCGAGACCATTGCCCTCCAGGGGAACATCAGCCGCAGCATCGGCGTCGCGATGTTCATGCCTGGCGACGTCTCCCCGGGGGTCTACGACATCGCAGACGGAGTCATCAGCGGCTCCTTGCGCGACGACCCCTACTACGGCCAAGCGATGTACGGGATGGTCGAGATCCTGGACCACGACACCGAGGCCCAGCGCGTCTCGGGGACCTTCGCGTTCCAGGGCGACGCCGTCGAACCGCGCGGTGGAATGGTGCAGTTCATCGTCAACATGGGCGCCTTCGACGTGAACTACAGGTTCCAAAACTAGCGCGCCTCTCGAAAATGCCACTTAGGCCGTGGAAGTTTACAGATCGAGGAACCGGGCCGCTTCGCAGAAGAGCCCGGGGTTGCGTGCGTGGCGCCCGGGCATATCTGTCCACCACGAGGGGGAACAATGGCACGGATCGCTTTCGCATTTCTCATGGTGCTTGCCGGGTGTGGCGGCGATGACGTAGCGCCCGACGCTGGCGACGGGGGCATGGACACGTCGGTCGACGCGGACGCCGATGCGGGGCCCAGCGGCGCCATGGCCGTCTTTGCGCCACCGGCAACGGGGTCCATCCCCTGGGAGGCCATCCCTTTCCCGCATGATCTCTTCCTCGGCGAGGACGGGACGGTGGACATCGCCTCGCTGCCCTCGGACACGCCGATGTGGGAGTCGGTCCGGGAGCGGCTCAACCTGCGTGATGGCTTCTGCACGACGTGCGGCGGGTGGTTTCCGATTGATGGGGTGATCGATCCCGCTTCCATGCCGACCGACGCGGGGCCCGGCGACGTCGCGAGCGCGAGCGATCCGATCGTGATGCTCGACCTCGAGGACGCGACACTGATCCCGATGCGATACGAATGGAACGACCAGGACGGGCTCGTCGTCGTCATGCCCGCCTGGGGATTCGCCCTCCGCCACGAGCGCACCTACGCGATCGCCCTCACCTCGCAGCTCCTCGCCGAAGATGGCTCTCCTGTCTCCCCGTCACCGGTCTTCGAGTTGGTCCGTGACGGCGACAGCGGCGGCGGCCCGGAGGCGGATCGCGCCCGCCCCATCGTCGGGCCGGCCCTCGACGCGTTCGAGTCCGCGGGGGTCGGCCGGGGCACGATCGTCGCCGCGGCGGTGTTCACGACCGACGAGCCACTCGAAGACCTGAGGGCGGCGCGAGACCTCGTGATGGCGGCCGACCCGCCGGAGGTGACCGCCACGGATCGTCGCTATGGCCGAGACGACGGGTCCCTCGACGCGCTCCTCGGCACGCCCTCCGACGGCCGGCCGGGGCTCACCACCCCGATGATGGGGACGACGGGCGTGGACGCCGTCATCCACGACACGACCCTGGTCGCGGTCAAAGGGACATTCGAGTCCATTCGCGTCGTCGAGCGCACCGGCATGCAGGCGGGATATCCGCGACGCGGCGCGAGCGGCGCGATCGAGGCTGGTCCCGTCGAGGAGGTCCCCTTCGTCTTAATCATCCCCGAAGGGGTCGATGTCACCAACCTCCCGGTGCTGATCTTCCACCATGGCGGCTTCGGCAACATGGAGCACGCCTTCCTCGTCGCCGAGGCCGCTGGCCGCGCGGGTATGGCGGTCATCGCGATCGACGGCTTCCTTCAGGGCGCGCGCGCCGAGGGTGCCTCCGATTTCGGGAACGACCTTCGCGACACCGACGAGCCCAACGGGTTTTCGAGGACCACTGCGGCCGGCGCCACGGACGGCCTGTTGGCGATCTTCGGACTCACCGACGAAGAGGCCGGCCGCAGAGGCTCACCCCTGTACTTCGTCGGTTGGGCGCTTCAGCTCATTGCTGACCAGGTGGCGCTGCAGCGCCTGCTCACGGACGGCGACCTCAGCCGCCTCGCGGCAGCCGACCCCGCGCTGACTGGCCTCTCATTCGACGAGAGCCGAATCGGTTTCACGGGAGTGTCGTTGGGTGGGTCGGTGGGCTCGGGCATTCTGAGTGTGACGGATGTGATCGATGCAGCGGTCCTGAACGTGGCGCCCGTCGACGCCTCGAAGATCGGCTGTTACTCGCCCGGACGCGGGAACTTCGAGCTATTCGGTCTCTACCGTGCGCTGGGAGTTCGCGGGTCCTTCGACGAGCAAACCCGACGCACGTGTTTCCACCCGAATATGATCCTCCTGGGGTGGGCCTACGACCCCATCAACCCGGCGACGTTTCAGCGACGCCTCTTCCTCGAGCCCGGCGTGGTCGGATCGCGCCCCGACGTGCTCTTTCAGTATGGGGGACACGACGAGACGATCGGCGTGATCCTCCCCGACGCCTGGCTCGCGGCGGCCGGGGTCCCGGGCCATGGTGAGTACGCGTACGCCGACGTCGTCGATGCAGGGTCCACGCCCATTCGCGAAAACCTCACGACCCCTTCGGGCGACGTCACGGCGGCCGCGTGGCGCTTCCCGATGGCCGACCATTTCATGGCGGCCGGCTATGCGAGATTCTTCGACTACGAGGCACCGCTCGAGCCGCCATTCGTCGAACGCGCGGAGCCACTCTCGGTCACGAACCCCGTCATTGGCGTGCACAGACAGCTAGAGCACTTCTTCGAGACGCGGATGACGACCGGCCGAGCCGAGATCTGCGATCCCGACGGTGACTGCCCCGCGTGGTGACTGACGATGGCTCGCGCATGGACGGATCTGTTTCGGTTTCGCCTAACAGAGGCCCTACTCCACGCAGTCCCCTTCGAGACAACGCGACTCGTGCTACGCCCCCGAGACCTCTTCCTCTCGGTGACTCAGGGCGTTACCCCGAAGCGGGCCGTGAGGGCGGCGGGATCTGCGCTCGAGCGCCCCACCCGGACTTCGTACTCGATCGGCTCTACGACAAACGCATCGGTGTCGACATCCCAGTACGCGATGTCTCTCACGGCTAGGCGGAGCATCACGGTATCGCTCGCCCCGCTCTCGAGCTCCACCTGGGCGAAGGCCCGGAGGTCCTCGGGCGCCCGGCGCACGCTCGAGTCGATCGCGCTCACATAGAGTTGCACCGTCTCCCGGCCGCTGAGGGCGCCCGTGTTTTCGACGCGCACGGTCGCCTCGACCACCCCGTCGGACATCACGGTGCTCGCCGACAGCGCCAGCTCCGAGAGCGCAAACTCGGTGTAGGAGAGACCGAACCCGAAGGGGAACTCGGCGGGGGCGCCCTGGTCCGCGAGGTGACGATAGCCGTGCATATAGCCGTACTCGACACGGGTTGATTCGTTGTCGAAGGGCGGCAGGTCGGCCACGTCTCGGGGCATCGAGAACGGCAAGCGTCCGGTCGGCGCTTCGTCGCCGAATAGGATCGCGGCGAGGGCGTGTCCCCCTTCCGCGCCGGGGTAGCCGGCGTAGAGCAGCGCCTCGATGTCGTCGGCGAAGGACCGCACGGTGAACGCGGCGCCGCCCTCGAGGACGACGATCACCGCCGGGTGAATCGCGGTCAGCGCCGCGATGAGGGCAGCCTCCTCGGCGGGGAGCGCCAAACTCGTACGATCCCCAGCGCCAACTGACGCCTCGCCTTCGTCCGCCGCGAGCAGGCCCGTGACCACGATGACAGCGTCCGCGGCGTCGACGATGGCCCGCGCCGCGGCGTCCAACCTATCCCCGGGGACGTGGGTGATGGACAGGCCGCCGGCCGCCGCGACCAGTCCCTCGAGGGCGGTCGTGACACCGGTCGCCGTGACGTTGCTCGAGCCGGTGTCGCCGATGTTCTCGACATCCGCCGCCCGGCCGAGGACGGCGACGCGACTGATGACGGAACGGTCCAAGGGCAGTACCGGTGGGGCCCCGGAACCCGCTCCATCGGCCGGACGATTCGAGAGGAGCACGATGCCGCGGGTCGCGACCTCCCGAGCCAGGGCGAGGTGTTCGGGCGTCTCCCGGGCGGAGGGGTCGTCGGGCACGCGCTCTCGGTCGTCGAGGCCGAAGCAGAGCTGGGCACGCAGCACCCGGCGCACGGAGCGGTCGAGGTCCGCCTCGGCCATCTCCCCCGCCGAAATGTCGAACCGGATGCGGTCGAATTCGAGGGAGTAAGGCATCTCGACGTCGAGGCCGGCGAGCATCGAAGGGGCCGCGCCGTGCGTTCCGAGGACCCAGTCCGACTCGACGAAGCCGGCGAAGCCCCACTCCTCCTTGAGGATCTCGGTGAGCAGGTGACCGCTCTGATCGCAGTAGAACCCGTTGACCTGGTTGTACGCGCTCATCACCGAGGCGACCCGCGCCTCTACGACGGCGCGGCGGAAGTGAGGCAGATAGACCTCGCGAAGCGTACGCTCGTCGATGATCACGTCGACATCGTGGCGGGTATTCTCGATGCTGTTGACCGCGAAGTGCTTCACGCTGGCCAGCACGCCCTCGGACTGAACCCCCTCGATGAACGCCACGGCGAGGGCGCCCATGTGGTGCGTATCTTCGGAGTAGGTCTCCTGGGCCCGGCCCCAGCGCGGGTGGCGCAGAATGTTAATCGTCGGCGCCAGCAAGACGTCGGCGCCCGCCGAGCGAATCTCGCGGGCGATCGCCGCCCCAACCCGGCGCTCGAGCTCCGGGTCCCAGGTCGCCCCTCGGAGCATCGCCACCGGGAACGCGGTCCCCGTCTTCCCAGAGAACGCGCTGAGCCCCCGAGGCCCGTCGAGCATATTCAAACCGGGGACGCCGAGGCGGTCGTTGCCTGCGACGGGCCACACGCCGCCGTCGGGGAGCAGCGAGGTCCCGTGCAACAGCCGCACCTTCTCGATCTGACTCAGCTCCGCCAAGAGCGACGTGATCTGAGCCTCGATGGCGTCGTCGTCTCTGGGGCAATAGGCTCGCGTTTCGGGGGTAGGCTCGAAAGGAAGCGGGACGTAGATCCGCCCCGAGTCCGGCCGGCCCATCGAATCGGCATTGCTGTCGCCCGCCATGACGCCACTGTCCTCGACGCCGCCATCGTCCCCGCAGCCCAAGGCCAGGCAGGTCGAGACGAGTAGGAACAGAACAGGTCGGATCATGGGTGCCTGATTCAGCGGTCGGTGGAAGAACGGCAGCCGCCCGCGAGGGCCCGGCCCCCTTGGCCAGACCGTCATCAATCTCATAGTACGCCATCGCGGACGACACCCGGTGAGGAGACGAGGTTCGAAGTCCGTCTTCCTCTGCACGGCCTCGGCTATACCGTCGGCCATTCTCGTGACGGGAGACCAGGTCACCGGCCCACCCTGTTTGCCGAGAGGCTCGCAAAGCCGATCGAGGTGCGGGAGCTGGCCGCGCGCGCACGCAGAGTGCTCGACGGCACGTCTTAGGCGCCCTTGGGTCGATCGTCCTCGAGCGCGAGGAGGAACTCGGGTGGACCGTGGGCCACGAGCTCACTGTCCACTCCGAGCAGGTGGTACCGGTCGCCTCGCCCGAGGCGGCCCATGATCGAGTTGAGAAAGCCGATCGCCGAGAGCACATCGTAGTGGTCGCCATGCGCATGGGCCGCTGCCTCGTACCGACGGCCTGCGAGCCACGCGTGCAGCGTATAGGGCGACGGTGCGGGTTCTGGGCGGTCCACGTCGGGATCGAAATCCGCGACCTCGTCGAACCGAACGTCCACGAGCGCGGGCTGAGCCTCCGCGAGGAAGTAGAGGAGCAGGTCGTGGCCGACCGGTACGTGGCCCGTCTCGGGGCTGAATGTCACGAACCGGCAACCCTGCCGTGGTTCGAGCTCGGTGAGCGAGTTCGAGCTCGAGCCCGCATCCCGCGCTGCCCGCTCGCGATCGGGGGCGATGGGGAGTGCTGCGGCCCATGCTTCGAATCCGGTGCGTCCCGGGCCGTCGCGTCGGAATCCGAACATCCCTGAGTAACAAGCGCTGAGCGCGGTCGACATCCGCGCCCGCTGCCTCGCGTTCGCGGTGGCCAGCGCGCTCTCGAAACGCGAGCGCATCTCGAGTCGGCCCGTCTCGAGGCCGGTGATGATCATGTTCCAGGGCGGACCCTCGGGACCCTCTTCGAGCAGGCTTGCCGAAAAGCGCGGAGGGAGCGCCTCGTCCCGGACCGCGAGATCGCGCGCGTGCACGACCCCCCCATCTTCGAACAAGTGATCTGCGAGTGACGGCGTGGCGAGTCTCAGCATCAGCTGACCCCCCGACATCGCCGGAGCGCTATAGCGACGCGTTCGCGACGGCGCTCACAGGAGCGGGCGGACGCACCGGGCTTGCACGCCGGCTGCGGACGTATCCTGATGCGCGATGCGTCCCAGGCGGACCTCTACGACGAAGGCCGAATCGCTGATCAGGTCTGAGGTCCAAGTCCACTCGGAGATGTCCTCGGCGGAGAGGGTTTGGCTGCAACCCTCGCTGTCGGCGCAAGGCTGACACCGCGCTGCTTCGCCCACCTCGCTGCAGCTGCCCAAGAGCAGCGCGAGCTCCGAGAGGGTGGGCAAGCGATACGCCGGATCGGAATCGGAGCATCCGCGGATGGCATCGTCGAACGTGAGGTCGGCGGGAACGCCGGCGCAGGCCACGCCGTCCCAGGTCATCCCGACGGGACAGCGCAGCCACACGAGGTCGGTGCCCTCGTGGTAGGCCTCGCTCGGTCGAAGCTCGGCATCGGTCTCACCGGCGGCAGGGGGCGTCCCCGTCTCCGCCGTGCAGGCGACCAAGAACAGACAGGCGGACACGGCGGTGATGAGGTGCTTCATGGGGTAGTGGCGTAGTGGAGCGGGCGCACCGCGCAACGTCAAAACCCCACTTACCGCCGTCGCTGTAAAGTTGCGTTGTGAGGCCGCGGTTTCTTCCAGTTGACCTTCATTCGTGCCACCTGAGTGCATGGCCGCCGGCACCGGACCGATCGCTAGTGCGGGGGTCCTCCAATTGGTGGGTGGGGCCCACCGCCAAGCTGTCTCGGTCGGCCTAAACGCACAGGGCAACAGACGGGCTGGGGAAGAAACCAGGCGCCGCGTCGTAGAAGAGCCCAGAACACACGGCAGCGGTCCGGAGCGTCAGTAGACGTTCTCGGGCGTCCTCCGAGCAACATCGGAGCGGCGCCCACTCCGGAGAATCCCCCAGGAGCCCGCGCTTTCCTCTTTCCAAGGAGAGCGCGGGTTTTTTCCGTCTAGCGCCCCCATCGACCGGTCTCGACCGGCCGACCGGCACCCATGCGCCCGCCGCCGTCCAAAACAGAAAGAAGCACCATGAACAAGCTACAGACCATCTTCATCGCGGCAGCCATGCTCGTCCCCACACTGATGGGCTGCGCCGCCCAACCGGCCCAGGAGGACGTACGCGTCGCCCGGGCCACCAGCGCCCTGGACATCCAGGCGGAGGGGTCCTTCGCGGAATCCGCGGTGCTCGCCGCGGCCGACGGAGCCTCGGTCGCGTCCCTCGATGACGAGGTACCCCTCGACTCCCGGGCCGCCAACAACATCGTGGCCTATCGACAGGGCCCCGACGGCATCGAGGGCACCGACGACGACGGCGACGGCCTCGCCGATCGCGACGATGGCCGCATCTTCGACTCCATCGCCGAGCTCGACGGCGTGGCCTACGTCGGCGGCTCAGCCATCGAGAGGCTCTACTACTGGGCCACCGTCAAGACGCTGGACGTCGCCGAGCGCTCGAGCCTCGAGACCCTCGACGAGTCGGTGCCGCTCGATGCCCGCTCCGCGCTGAACATCGTGGTCTACCGCCAGGGCGTGGACGGCGTCGAGGGCACGACCGACGATGGCGACGGCCTCGCCGATCGCGAGGACGGCTACCTCTTCGACTCCATCGAAGAGCTCGACGCGGTCGCCTACGTGGGCCCCGCCGCCCTCGCGGCGCTCGTCCGCTACGCCGTGGGCGAGCCCGAGCCCGTGAACTGCGGCCTGCTCTGGGTCGCCAACCACATGGACCGGGAGACGCTCGGCACCCTCACGCCCACGGCCAACGCGGCCGACGCCATCGTGGCCTACCGCCTCGGGGCGGACGGTGTCGCCGGCACCGCCGATGACGGCGACGGTTTCGGTGACCTCGCGGACGGCAAGATCTTCGACGACGAGGACGAGCTTCTCGACGTGGCACAGGTCGGTCCCGCGACCGCGGCCGCGCTGTCGGACTACGCCGTGAGCCAGGGCCTGTCCGTTGACGAGGCGTGCACCGGCCCAGGTATGCACGAGAGATTTGCCTCCACCGCCTCCTTCGACCTCGCCCACACGACGCTCCGCTTCACCCCCGAGCGCCGCGGCGGCTACACCACGAGCTCCACCAGCAGCATCGGGCTCCCGGAGGTCGCAGGCGACGGCACCATCCACAGCTCGGAGCTCTCCCTGGCCGACGACGACAGCGCGCCGGTGAGCCTCGTCCACCCCGTCCAGTTCTACGGCGTCGAGTACGACACCATGCATGTCGGCTCCAACGGCAACGTTACCTTCGGCGCTCCGGATACGACCTACTTCGAGTCGGTCTCGCGCATGTACGACGGCGCCCCGCGTATCGCCATGCTCTGGGACGACCTGAACCCGCGCACCGGCGGCACCGTCACCGTCGACGAGTATGCCGACCGCGTCGTGGTGACCTTCGACAGCGTCCCGGAGTGGTTCGCGACCGGCGCCAATACCTTCCAGCTCGTCATTCACCAGGACGGCAGCATCGTCGTCGCCTACGGGGATGTGAGCGTCATGGACGGACTCGTGGGCCTCTCCGACGGCAACCCCGCCGGTCTACCGGCCCCGACCGGCGTGAACCTGCGCTTCTGATTCCCTCCCCGCTCCCTCACGTCATCAAACCAAGACGGCTGTGACGCGGGGGCTGGGTGTGAGCGGGCTTCACAGGAAGTGGAACGTCGCGCGAATGGCGTCTTTGGCGTCTTTGGCGATGATCTCTCCGTGGGAGATGATCGCGCGGTCGAAGTCGTGCTCGAGGATTGTGTCGATGCACCGCCTCGCGGCTTTCTTGTCGCGATACACGCCGCGAAGCACGCGGCTCCACCCGACGCGGCCGTAGATGCCGTTGGCCTTCAGATAGGTGCGGGTGAAGAGGTCATCGGCGTGCTTGAAGTTTTCTGCGAGGTCGACGCTGACGACCGTGCCGGACGCGGAGTGCACGAAGATCGTTTCCTTCAACATGCAGCCTTCGATCGTGATCGGAACGAGGTCGTCAGCCCAGTCAGGGTGGGGGGTGTTCGAGAGCTCGGCGTCGAAAGAGAGGTCCTTCCGTTTGCGGAAGAGCCCTTTTGGTCCGTGCAGCTTCGCGTCAGGGTAGTGCGCGAGAGCGTCGCCAGCGTAGACGTGGTGATACACGTTGGGGCAGATGATGTGTCGGACCTCCCCCATGGCGTCGACCTCCGCCTTGAGCGAACCCGCGAGCGGAATCGGGGAGTGCAGCGCGACTCCGCCCCCCTTGAGGCGGATGACGGTCATTCGTGTGCCGAGGGAGAGACCCAACATTTTGTGAGGAGCCGCTGCTATCGACAGACCATCCGAAATCTCAGTGAGGGGCATGGGCGGGGATGGTAGCCGAGGTGGATAGCAAACATGCAGCCTGTGCCGGTACGTGCTC
>JAFDCW010000685.1 GCA_019312705.1 Deltaproteobacteria bacterium | reverse complement strand
TTCATCGGGGGAAGCGCCCCGGCGAGCCTGACGGCGCCCGCCTGCGCCCTGCCCTCGCGCGCCCTTGCCTGCGCCCTTACCCGCGCCCTGCCCTCCCGGGCCCTTGCCGGATGCGGTCTGACCGGAGCCACCTCGGCCCTGCGTTCCGCGGGAGCCTCCCTTGCGGTTGCGGCCTCCCTGGCGGTCCTTCTGCCCCCCGGTTGGCGACATGATCACCTCGCGCCTCCGGGGCCTGGGTGCGGCGTCGCCCAGCGCTTCACGCCGCTCTCGCTCGAGCCGCGAGGCTTCCTCGATCTCTTCGAGGAGGGCGCCCATGTTCGGGCCCTTGGTCGAGGATTTGAAGCGCCCCGTCAGCTCCATGTCGGGGGTGAGGGTATTGCTCTCGTAGGCTGCCCAGATTTCCTGGCCGTAGGGTTGGCGCCGCGTGCCTGGCACGCACCGCGAGAGGAAGGCGCTGAGGTTGTCGACGTCCCGGACGAGCAGCTTCTTGGCGTTGCGATTCTGCGCGGCGTCGACGGCTTGCGGGAAGTCGATGACCACCGGCCCCCCGGCGTCGACCAGGACGTTGTACTCCGAAAGGTCGCCATGGACGATGCCCGCGCAGAGCATCTTGACGACATCCCCGAGGAGTTTTTGGAAGTACGAGTGCGCAGTGTCCCTGTCGAGAGCCAGCTCTCCGAGGCGGGGTGCCGCATCACCGTCGTCGCCGCGCACCAGCTCCATGATCAAGACGCCGTCGATGAAGTTGTAGGGCGTGGGCACGCGCACGCCCTGGGCGTGCAGGCGCTGGATGACGTTCACCTCCGCCGACTTCCAGGCGTCCTCTTCCTGGGCCTTGCCGTGGCCGGTGCGGCGGTCCATCGCGCGCTGGTCTCGCGTATTGCGGACCCTACGCCCCTCCATGTACTGGGCGCGCTGCTTGAACGACCGGTGCTGGGCGTCCTTGTAGACCTTCGCGACGCACGGCTCTCCGTCGGCACTCACGAGGTAGACCTGAGCTTCTTTGCCACTCTTGAGTGGGCGCAGGACTTGGTCGATGACCCCCTGGTCGGTCAACGACAAGAGGACGTCGGGCACTTGCATCGGGCTCCTCGGAACTGCTCGGAACTGCCGGAAACCCTTGAAAAACGGACAAACCCCGGCGACGGGCCAATGTGACCCGGAGAGCGTTCGGGGTCGAGCGAAAATTGCGCGCTCCCCCCAGCGAGGGCCGCCGCGGCCATCGCCTTGACTCTCCCCCCGGAAGCGATGAAAACCTCGCCAATGCCGTTCCTCGATAGAGTTCTTCGCCCCCCCTCCTACGGCTGGCGCACCCCCGAGGGAGAGCTGTCCGTTCCCACCAAGCGGCAGTTGATCGGAGAGCTCTTCTCTCGAACCAACATCTTCCGCTCGCGGAAGAACTGGCAGGCCTTCTCGAACTGGTTCTTCACGCTATCGCTGGCGCCGGTCTTCGTGATCTTCTTCTACTACCACTTCAGCTGGCCATTGGCGGTCGCCGGCTTCTTCTACAGCATGGTCGGCATGGGCTGCTACGGGACCATCTGGCTGCACCGGTACGGGACCCACGGCGCGTTCGAGTTCAAGTCCAGGTTCTGGCGCCTGGTCACCCGCAACCTGGTGATCCGCGTCGTGCCCGACGAGATCTACATCATCAGCCACCACGTGCACCACGCGAAGTCGGAGAAGCCCGGCGACCCCTACAACGCGGAAGCCGGCGGGCTCTATTGCTTCCTCGCGGATACCAACCATCAGCCCATCGCCCACGACCTCAGCCCGGGTGACTACGAGCGGGTATGCCGTCTGATGAGCCGCACCGGCACCCCGCTGCACACCTACGAGCAATATCTGAAGTGGGGCACCGCCGAAAAGCCCTTCCGAACGACCATCGACTTCCTCGGCAACTGGGCGTTCTGGTACGGCGTCTTCTTTTTGATCGGCGGTCACGCCCTCGCCACCGCGCTCTTCGCGAGCGCCATCATGTGGGCGGTGGGCATCCGGACCTTCAACTACGGCGCCCACGGCAGCGGCAAGGACAAGCAGCGGGACGGCATCGACTTCTTCCGCGGCGACCACTCCATCAACCAGCTTTGGCCGGGCTTCGTCGCGGGGGAGTGGCACAACAACCACCACCTCTTCGGAACCAGCGCCCGCAACGGCTTCCTCTGGTACCAGCTCGACCTCCCGTACTTGTACATCCGCTTCCTGAAGCTCATCGGCGCCGTGCACAAGGTACGCAACCACACGAGTATCTTCTTCGAGCGTCACTACCTGCCCTACGTGGCGCGCACCAAGGCCGAGAAGAGCCGCGCCTGACCGCCGGCTCACCGCTGTGCCGGTGCAGCGGCGCCGTGTCGTTCGCCGTGATGTGGTTGGCAATGCGCGGGCGGAGAGAGTTCTCGCGCCGGACGCTGGTCGTGGCGGAGTTGGTCGGGCTGAACCTCGCGGCCGCTGGACTCTGCGTGATGGCCGCCCACATCCCGCTGTCGGCGTCCCCCATGTTGGTGCTCATCCTCGCCATGACGCTCACGTTCACCATTCGGTCCGTCTACGTGCCGAGCACCTGGCAGCGAACCCTGGTGCTGAGTATTTCCATCGGCGCCTGGATCACAACCACCGCCGTGGTGGTCACCACCATGCTTCCCGAGGGCCCGACGCACGGCCCGATGGCCCAAGGCATGCTGGTCAGCACGGTGGTCTGGTGGACCTTCGTCACGCTGGTCCAAACCACCGCATCGCGGGCGATCTATGGCCTGCGCCAACAGGTCCGGCTCGCGGAGGCCCTCGGCCAATACACCCTCGAAGAGAAGCTACGCCGCACTACCTCTCCCCGGAAGCCATCCAGCGCCCGTGATCTCTTACTCAGCCTCGAGGACGTTCACCCGTGGAGCCACGCCGATGCACGGCGCTGGTGGAAGGAGCACGGCGTCGAGGCCAAGGCCGTCGGCGGCGCCTCGGGAGGAGCGGCCTCATCGCCTACCCTTCGGGTGGACCTTGTTGACCGCCGGTAGGTGAGCGCCGGCTCAGTGCCGCGGCCGACACGGATCGCAGAATCGGTTGTGCGAACCCTGCGACAAGAACTCTCGCTCGCACCCGATGCAGATGCGCACGGTGATCTCCCGCGGGTTGATCTTGTGCTGCTGCAGGAAGTCTTTGTTGAGACCGAGGGTCCGGGCGTGTTTGACGATGACCTCGCGGTCGAAGCCGTCGGCTTCGAGATCTTTGAGCATCGCCTCCCGATCGCCGAGGAACCCGTCGATGATGCGTTGCACGATCTCCCGAGTGATCGGGGGGCCCGAGTCTTCGGGGGCCTCGTC
>JAFDCW010000684.1 GCA_019312705.1 Deltaproteobacteria bacterium | reverse complement strand
CCACGAAGAGAGGCCGATCCTCCTCGACGTGGTCTCCCGTACGGCGGCCGCCGTCGGGGTGCCACTCACCGTGGGCGGCGGGGTGACGCGCCCCGCGGACGTCCGGGACCTACTCAACGCTGGCGCCGACAAGGTGGCCGTGAATTCGGCGGCGGTCCGGGACCCGGCCCTCGTCGAGGAGATCGCCGGGACCTGGGGACGCCAGGTCCTGGTGGTGGCGGTCGATGCCCGGCGCCGGCCCGAGGGGGGGGCCGCGGGCAGAGGGGCCGACGGCGGCCCGGCATTCGAGGTATTTACCCACGGAGGCCGCCGGGGGACGGGCCTCGACGCCATCGATTGGTGCCAAACGGTGGCCAAACTAGGGGCAGGTGAGATATTGCTCACCAGCATGGACCGCGACGGGACCTGTAACGGATACGACATCGAGCTCACCCGGACGGTGGCGGAAGGGATCTCCATCCCCGTAGTGGCTTCGGGCGGGGTGGGCACCCTCGAGCACATCCGCGAGGGATTGGTCGACGGAGGAGCCGACGCGGCCCTCGCGGCTTCCATATTCCACGACGGAGTATTCTCCGTAGCCGAGGTGAAGGACTTCCTCGCCTCGAAAGGGGTTAGAGTTCGTCCCGTGGACGAAGGAAGAGGCGCCGATGGCTGACCTGGTCGGCGTGTCCGTGGCCGAGTTGGTCACGATTCTCAAGCGCAAGAAGGCTCGGATTCCCTTCGAGATCGGCGCGTTCGTCGCCCTCGAGGCGTGCGAGGCGGTGATCCAGGGACCGGCCCGGATCGGCGTTGGCGACGTGCGCATCGGCGATGACGGGAGCGTGTCGGTCTTCGCGCCACCGAACAGCGCGAGCAATGACGACGCCGCCAAGAGTGTCGTCCAGGTCCTGGCTCACTTGCTCGTGGCCGCGGGTCCCGGCGTGCCTCCGGTGTTGCTCGAACTCGTAGAACGCGGCCCGTCGGATGGACGCTGGGACATCTCGCGCCTGCGCGACGAGCTCGAGGCGTCCCTGGTTCCCCTCAACCGCCAGGCTGCCCGGCGCGTCCTGAGTCGCATGTTGCGCGAGGCCGCCCGAGATGGCGACCTGCGCAAGTCGTCCTTGCCGCCCCCGCCCGAGGAGAACGACGTCGACGCGGCCCTCGACGGCCTCCTCGGCGGCGGAAGTCGAGCTCTCTCTGCGCCCGGGGTGCCGACGACCTCGCCCGTCGCGGCTCCCGCGCCGCGGGTCATCGACGCACCCCGCGGCGGCCGACTGCCGGACGGTCGGGGGCGCTTCGACGACTCGTCGGCCGTGACCCTCGACCGCGGCCTGCCGGCCAGCGCGGTGATCCGCGCCGACGAGACCAGCGACCACGACTACGATTTCGAGCAGCAGGCCACCCTCGTCAAGGACGGGTCTCTGCCGCCGCCACCGATGGACCGGTCCATCCAGCCCATGCACGACGACCTCCTCGACGAGCTGAGCGCAGAGGTCGCGAGTCCCGCGCCGCTGGGAGGTCCTTCCCCCGTGCCCGCCCCGGTGCTCGCACCGGAGCCCGCCCCGGAGCCCGTGAAGCCGGTGGCGGAAGCGCCCTGGCAGCCTCCATCGCGCAGGCAGGATTCGATCGATCTGTCGGGCCTCCAGGAGGTGGCCTACGCCAAGAAGAAGGGCCGGGGCATTTGGTGGGCGATGCTCTTTCTCCTGCTCTCGGCGGGGCTGCTCGCTGGCGTCGCGGTTCTTCGACCCGACGCGGTCGACCGTTTCCTAGGTAACGAAACGCCGGAGCAGCGCGAACAGCAACGCTTGGACGCCGAGCGTAACGCCGATCAGCTCCGGGTCGTCGAAGAGCACGCGGCACGCTACGGCGTGCTCACCGTCGACGCGACCCCGGCCGAGGCCCAGGTATTTCGCTACGTCGGTCGCGGCCCGGCCATCGCTGCGGAGCTCCCCGTGGGAGTCGCCCACGAGTTCTTGGTCATCCCCGAAGGCAAGGCTGCGGCGCGCGCCGTGGTGCCGGCGGACGCCGTCTACGAGGCGACCGACGACGGCCCGCTCTACGAACTTCCCGTGCAGGGGAGCGCCGATGACATGCGCTTCGAGGACCTCGTCCTCGGAGATACCGAACTCCCCCGAGACGCTCTCGGCAGCCCCTCCGGGGAGACGGGGCGCGTGCGAGTCGTTACCGCACCCCGGGAGGCCAAGGTCTACCAGTTGATCGGCTTTGCGCCGTCGGTGCGCGTAGAAAACCAGCGGACAGACCAGCCGGTCGAGCTGCTCGTCTGGGCGGAGGGGCACCAAGCCCAGCGCATCGTCCTCGGTCCCAGCGATTGGACCGACGAGGCGGGCGAACGGGGCGCCGACGTCAACATCGAGCTGGTGCCCGTGGGCGGAGTGCTCGAAGACGATTAGTTGTTCTCGGTCTCAGGCGGACGCCTGGGCCACGACCTCTTCGACTTCGCGACGGATCTCGTCGCGGCGTTCTGCGGTTTCCGCTTCGAAACGCATCACCAGTACCGGCTGCGTATTGGACGCGCGGACCAGGCCCCAGCCGCCGTCGAAGCGGATGCGGGCACCGTCGATGTCGACGACGTCATGGGACTCGCGGTAGTGGGCGAGGACCCGGTCGACGATCGCGAACTTGGTGTCATCCGTGGAGGCCACCCGGAGTTCAGGGGTGACGTGGGTCTCCGGGAGGTCGGCGATGAGCTCGTGCAGGGGCTGACCCGAGGCGGCTACGATTTCCAGCAGGCGCAGCGTCGCGTAGACCGCGTCGTCGAAGCCGTAGTAGCGGTCCCCGAAGAAGACGTGGCCGCTCATCTCTCCGGCGAGCAGCGCGCTCTCTTCCTTCATCTTGGCTTTGATGAGCGAGTGGCCGGTCTTCCACATGATGGGGCGACCCCCGTGCTTTCCGATGTCGTCGTACATCGTCTGGGAGCACTTGACCTCGCCGAGGATGGCGGCGCCGGGGCGCTGTCTTAGCAGCGCCCGGGCGTAGACGACCATGAGCTTATCGCCCCACATGACGTCACCGCGGGCGTCGATGACGCCGATGCGATCTCCGTCGCCGTCGTAGGCGATGCCGAGTTCGAGCCCGTCGCTGAGGACCTTGTCGCGCAAGAGCGCAAGGTTCTCCGGGAGCGAGGGGTCCGGGTGGTGGACCGGGAATTCGCCGTCCGGCTCGCAGAGCAGGGTGACCGGGGAGAGGCCGGCGGCCTTCATCGCGGCGACGGCGGTGGGGCCGGCGGCGCCGTTGCCGGCGTCGATGGCGAAGCGCATGTCTTTGCGCGCGACGCGCACGTTGCCTCGCATGTACCCGGCGTAGGTTGGCATGATG
>JAFDCW010000683.1 GCA_019312705.1 Deltaproteobacteria bacterium | reverse complement strand
ACTCTCGACCTCCCTTTGAATCCAACGGTCCATCGTTCACCCCTGCACCTTCTTCGAGAGCGCTCGCCGTATCGCCGCCGCCCGCCTCGACGACAGTCCCGCGGCGCGGGCCACCGCAACGATCATCGGTGCGGTCGCATCGTACGCGGCGAGGGCGCCGGCGTCTCCACCCGGAGTATCTGCCAGAGCCTTGCGGTGCCGGAGGACCGTAGCGGCATCTCCTCTGGCGACCGGGCCGGTGAGGGCTCCGGGTACCCCGACGGTCTCGACGTTGTCTCCGACCGACCGGAGGAGCGCGCCGACGGCACGAACGGCCGCCCGGGGCTCGATGCCGACGCGTTCCAGTAGGCCGACGGCCACCGCGGCCAGGGCCGCGGATCCGTTGGCCACGAGAGCCGCGGCGGCGTGATACCGGGCGCCGTGCAGGGGCGCGACGAGGGGCCAGGCGCCGATGGCCTCGGTGATCGTGCAGGCGGCGCGGACCGCCGCCGGATCGCCGTCGATGACGAAAGTGGCGCCGGTGATGCTCGGCACGGCCCCCGCTGCCGGGAACGAGACGAGAGGGTGCATCGCTCCGGTGGCCGCGCCCGCGGCGGCGCAGGGGCCGAGGACCCCGGGGCCGAGGGCTCCGGCGCAGTGCAGGACCACGGAGTCGGGACGCAGTCGAGGGGCGAGGCGGCGCGCTACGTTCCCGATAGCCCCGTCAGGGACCGCGACGATCACGACGTCGGCGGTCCCGACCGAGAGCGGCCGAGAGCCGCTGCCGCGGATGTTGCGCGCCGGGACCCCGGCCCGGCGAAGCTCCCGCGCGAGGCCGCTCCCCACGCGACCCCGGCCAATGAGCACGACCTTCACGCTTCGGGCTCTCGGTAGAGACCATGGCGGCGGACGTAATCAGCGACGACGGTGGGGACGAGCCCATCGACCGGTCGCCCCTCCGCCAGGCGGGCGCGGATGTCGGTCGAGCTCACTTCGGGCATGGCCAACGTGTGGTCGACGTCGGCCTCGACGTCGGCCACACCTTCGCGCCCGATGACGATCGGCGGCGCGAGCTCCACCACCCGGTCCCACCGGTGCCAGCGGTGGGTCTCGGCCAGAATGTCGGCTCCGATGACGAGGCGAAATGTCGCATCCGGGTGGCGCGCCCGGAGCGCTTCGAGGGTGGTCAACGTGCGGCTTTTGCCGCCGAGCTCTTCCTCGATGCGGCTCACCCGGGCCCGGGGAAGCTCACCCATCGCGAGCTCGGCCATGCGAAAGCGGTGCTCGAAGGGCGCCCCTGGCTCCTTGTCGAGGGCGTGGGAGAAGGTCGGGACAACGAGCACCTCGTCGACCGCTGCGGTGCTGAGCACATAGGCCGCGCAGAGCACGTGTGCGACGTGGGGTGGGTCGAAACTCCCCCCATAGACCGCGATCGCCTTCACGAAGAGACCGAGAGTTTCGCTGTCGAGCCGGTGTGCAGCAGTTCTCGCGAGATGGGCACTCCGGCGGGGGAGAAGAGGCTCAGGGTGATGGCCTCGCCCTCCTGTTCGAGGACGCCGATGTGCCCCCGCGAGAGTGGCCCCGGGGCAAAAAAGTAGCGTGGGCCGAAGCGCTTGAAGAGCATCTTCTTCGACTTGCCATAGGCCGTGAAGAAGGCGTTGGCGATGTCTTCTTCTCCGAGGACCGCCTTGTCCCAGACGAGGGTGATGATCTTGTCTCCGATCATCTCGATGGCTCGCGCCGGCGCGGGGGGAAGGCGGCGGATTGTCGCGAGGCGATCGAGGGCCGCGTCGTGTTCGAAGATCGCGTCGAGCTCGGCGACGGCGCCGTGGCGGGCAACCGTCGCGACCTTCGTCAGAAAGACGGACTCGTCGAGCTCCCCTGGGGCCTCGGTCTCTGCCCACGTGCGGGCGGCACCCGTGATGGCCTCGTCGTTGCCGAGGTAGATGAGCAGCTCCACCCCGACGTCGCCCATGAGGAAATCGACCGCCTCGTGGAGAACCTCCTCGGGGCCGTCGGAAGGTCCGATCAGGCCAATCTTCACATCAGGCGTCCTCGGCACCGGCGCGGCGCCGCGCATCGAAGTGCAGGTCCGAGAGCGCGAAGTCGAAGAGGTCCTGGGCCTCGGGTACGCCCTCGATGGCTACGAGGCGCTGCTTCGTCCGGAGCTCCGGGAGGTCGCTCCGGCCGGCGAGGTGCATGAGGGCGCCCACAGCGGCCGGTACGGAGCCCGTTGCCAGGAGCGCGGCCCGATCCCCGAGCTCGCAGGCCAAGAGACCCAGCTTGGTGGCGTCGAATCCGCTGACCCCGGCCATCTCCATTACGAGAGGCTGGAGAGGGTTCCGAAGCTTGCGACTCAGGGCGCGGCCGACGCGTCGCGTGACTTCGTCGAGGCGGTCCTGGTCCAACTCCGGCGGGGCATAGTTGGGATCGTAGGAGCGAATGAGGCCCGCGATCGTCAGGGCGAGGTCCATCGGCTGAGAGCGGGCCGCAACGACGAGGTTGCTCCTCACGATTTTTGCTGCTCGCGCCAGCAGGAAGCGCTTCTCCCGCTCGTCGGCGGACGAGTAGATATTGGCGCCGACCAACACCACGAAGGGCGAGGCCGACACCGGTACGCATATGCTCGGCAAGAACGCCGTGGTCAGGACGCGCGGCTCCGGAACGCCGAACCAGTCGGCGATGCTCTTGCCGGCGGCCAGGAACTCGTTGTTTCGAGCCGAGACCTTTTCGGCCTTCACGCTGCGTTCGTCGAAGGGCAGGGTCTTGTCGAAGACCTCGTGGGCCATCTGGAAGATGGCTCGCGCCGCCCGGGGGATGGTCTGGGAGCCGAGGTGCTCGTCGATTTCGTCGTCCGCGGCACGCGAACCAACGCCCGGTACGCCGCCGTAACCGTCGACGAGCTCCGAGAGCTGGTCCGAGCGGATGCCCAGGGTGAACGCTGACGATGCCACGACCCGCGCGGCGTCTTTGCGGCCGTGCCACTCGAGGACCTCCGTGAGGCCGACCCAAGCTGCCGAATCTCTAGAATCGGTGGCAATGGCCTGGCGAAAGTCGGCCACCGCCCGGTTGAGGTGCATGGAGAGTGCTTGAGGTGCCTTCTGCCGACGGTAGAGGTTCGCCATGCTCTTGAGGACGACGAGATCGACCGGCGCGTTGCGCCGGGTCCGTTCGAGGATGGACTCGGCGCCGCGGAGGTCTCCGCGCGCTTCGAAGGTCCCCGCGAGGCGCAGGCGGTGGTCGCGGTTCTTGTCCGGGTCGAGCTCGTTCTCGGAGAGCAACTTCAGCATCCCGACGCACTTCTCGAGGGACTTCTCACGCTCGTAGAGATTTGCGAGG
>JAFDCW010000080.1 GCA_019312705.1 Deltaproteobacteria bacterium | reverse complement strand
GATGAAGAGGAGCCGCAACACCGGCGCGCGGCAGCCGAGGAAGAGGAAGAAGAACCGGAGGTCGTGCCGCCCCCCCAGGTGGCCCAAGCCCAGCCCGTGGCGACCCCGCCCCCCGAGGCCATGAACAAGCAGGCCATCCAGCAGCGCAGCCAGAACCCAAACGAGCCGCCGCCCGATACCAACTACATCGCCGACGAGAATAACACCGTCGAAGAGCAGACCGTCGCTCGGCTGCGCAACTTCGCTCGCGACGACGAAGAGCAGGAAGCGGGCATGCCCTCCGAAGAGTCGGAGGTGCAAGAGCTCGGCAACGCCGACGAGGTGGCGGTCGCCGACGCTCGCGAGATGGAAGGCAGCGACGTGCGCACGCCGACCGAAACCGAAGCCAACATGGAGCGGCCCCGGGAGGCTTCGGACACCCCGCCGCCGAACGTCGCCGCGCGCGGAGACACGGGCCGGGTCGCAGCCGCGGATGCTGCGCGGGGCGGCTCCGAAAATGACCCTCGGGGCGGTGATGAAGGTGGTGCGCGGCAGAGCGGTGGCGGTGAGCGCACACACCTGGTCGAGGTGAACGACGGCAGCGGGAGCTTCACCATCGCCGTCCGCGATAGGCCCGAAGGGGAGGGCGAGGGTGAAGGCGGCGGCCAGGCCGTGACCGGGGTCGGTCAGGGCGAACGGGGCGGCGGGCGGCGCGCAGGGCGCATCGGCCGGGGTCGCGTCGGCGAACGTGGCCGAGGGCGCGGCCATGGGCGCACCGGGCCGGACCTCCGGGTGAGTTGGTCGCAGTTCGAGCAGGTTTATACCGAGGACCAGCTCCGCGAGGAGCGGGAGACCTACCTCGAAGAGCGACAGTCACGGCTGCGCGGCAACAACCGGCAGCGCACTTGGCGCAACTTCCGGGCGGCGATCGAAAACTTCGTGCCCAACGTCCGCCCGGGCAACCAGACCGCCCTGAACGCCGCCGCCTCGCCCTTCGCGAGCTACATCGCGGCGATCCATCGACGTATCCATCGCGAGTACGCCCATCGTTTCCTCGCCGGTCTTCCGGCCGGGGGCACCTCACCGTTTTCCGACATCACCCTCCATACCAAGCTCGAGATCATCCTGAACCGAGATGGCTCGGTGCACCGCATCGGGGTCGCCAAGCCAAGCGGCTTCCTGGCCTTTGATTACGGCGCCTACAACGCGGTGATGCGCGGTCAGCCGTACGCCGAGGCGCCGTCGTCGATCCTGAGCGGGGACGGCAAGGTCTACGTGCACTGGGGCTTCTATCGAAACAGCCGGCAATGCGGCACCTTCAACGCCGAGCCCTACATCCTGCGCAACCCGCCCAGCACGCCTCAGCCCGGCGCCGGCGGCCTCCGCGACATGGGCCAGGGCGGGGTCATCCCGGCCGACGCCGAGCCGACCTGGGGCACCGGCGGGGGCGCAAGCGGCGATGGTGACGGGGCCAGCGAAGGAGACGAGTCAGAGGATGGCCAAGATGGTGACCGAGATGGCGACCAAGACGGTGACCGAGACGGCGCTCCCCAACAACCGCCCCAAAACCCACCGGCCAACGTACCCAACCGAGCCCCTGACATCCGCCGCGGCGGTGGTACCGTCATCGGCTGAGGCGAAGGCCTCGGCTCTCGAGTATCGGATCGGCAGCCCGCCGGACCTCGCAGCTCAGCGACGTCGGCGTCGGTAGAGAAGGGCGCCGAGGGCGAGGAAGGCGAAGGCCTGAATCGGTGTCGAGCCGGGCTGATGCACGCCACAGCTGCAGCCGCCGTCATCGCTGGCGCCCACGGCCACGCAGATGCCGTCGGCGGTGTTGCAGACTTCCCCTCCCGCGCAGTCGGCGTTGACGCTGCACAGGCCCCGGCAGCGACCGTCGACGCAGGTCATGCCGCCTCCACAGTCCGAGGCCGCCGCACAAGAGACCCGCATGCAGACACCCTCCGAGCAGATCTCTCCGCCGGCGCATTCGCCGTCCGCCATGCAACCGATGGGCATGCCGCCGTCATCTACGGGCGTCGAGCCGTCGCCGGCGTCCGGGGCCGTGCCCGAATCGGTGGGCACGCCGGCGTCGGGCGTCGGTCCCGATGCCGGAGCAATGTTCATGCGAATGAGCCAGTCGCCATCGATGCCGGCCGCTCCGCCCATGATGTCGGTGATCTCCGGCGACTCGTTCCAGTGCCAACCCTCGGCGATTCCGAGCAAGCCATCGAGGGGGTTGAGCGCGTAGATGAAGCCGACGTTGTTTCCGATGCGACCGTCGTTGTCCCGAATACCGACCGCGCCTGGGGACGGAAGACCGAGAGTCGTGCATGTCGTACTCGAGCCCCCCGACGGCACCGTCGCGACGACGCGCACGTACGTATTGGACGCGTCGACCATGGCGCCTCCATCGACGGTGACGTCGTTCAACTCGACGTTGTACATGGCGCTCCCCGACGGCATCTCGAAGCTGCGGGTCAGGTCGATACTTTGGGCGAAGATCTCGGTTTCACCGGCCCAGGGCCCGACCTGAGGGTTGTCGAGGATCGACCCCGTCGGGGCGGTTGGGCCCGCGTAGATCTCCACCGTCACGCCGACCGTGCCTTCTTCGGCCGAGCCCCGGCATAAGACCGGCGTCGACAAGCCATCTCCGGTTACGGTGGCGCTGGCGACCGCGATCTGCAGGGAGTTGATGGTCAGGGGGAACTCGTCGGCCTGGAGGCCTACGCCCGCTCCGAGCTCGCGAAAGACGACTCCGAACTTCTCACCGCCGCAGAATCCGCAGGTGACAGCAGCCGGCGTGCCGACCGAGGCTGTGTCGTAGGCGACGACTCGCTGGGCAGCAGCGGACCCCGCCACGAGAAGGAGGGACGAGGTCGTCGCAGCAATCAAAGCAAGTGTCGTCGGGCGCATCGGGACTCCTAGTATTCATTTCAAGGTACGGGACGACTCGGTGCTCGGTCAAAGCGAGCGCACACGGAAGGGAGCCCTCCAACGGCTTTTTGTGGTTTCTGCTCGTCCTTTGCGACTGAGGCGGGGGAGCGTCAGACCCGCCGTCTGCGGCCGAGCCACAAGAGCACCGCCGCGAATGGCCAGGCGTTTGGGCCCGCTCCCGCGTCGGCCCCGGCGGCTTCGCAACCACCACCGCTGCTGCCGCCATCGTCGCCGGACCCGGTGTCCGCGGAGCCGGCGTCGGGGACTGAAGTGCCCGAGTCGACGCCCGAGTCGGCCATCGGCGTGCCGGAATCGACGACCGGTCCCCCGCCGAGGTCACGGATTTCGAGGCGCACCGCCCAGTCGCCGCTCGTCGAGCCGCCAGGGATCGCTTCGTTCCAGAGCCAGCCGAGGCCCTCGGCGTAGATGAAGTTTCGCTCGGCGTTGACCACCCCGTCGTTGTCCCGGACCGCGAAGCCCCCGGGGGTCTCGAGGGAGAGGGAGTCGCAGGACGAGCTCGAGAGCGCGGTGTCGGCGTTGAGCGAGACGACGATGCGGATGTAGACGTTGGGCGCGTCCACCCGGTAGGGCAGCCCCGCCTCGTCTTGGAGGAGCAGCCGGTTGAAGTTGACCTCGTAGCTCGCGGACCCGGCTTCGTCGGCGACGCTGCGCATGACGGGCACGTCGGGCTGAGCCCAGACGAGCGTCTCCCCGGGCCACGGTTCGACTGAGTCCAAGTCGAGGATGTCCGACGGCAGGACGGTACCAGCGTATGCGGCGAGTCCGACCATGGCCTCGCCTGCGGTCGTCGAGCCGCTGCAGGTGAAGGTCGCGCCACTGCCGACGGCGTCTGCGGCGGCGAGGGCCAGCTGCACGGCCTCGAGCTCGATCGGGAAATCACCCGGCTCGAGCCCCCGGGCCGGCGCGGGTAGGTCTCGGTAGATCACCCCGAACTTTTCCCCGGAGCAGAATCCACAGCTCACGGTGACCGGGGATTCCCCGGAGATGGTGTCGTACCCGAGGGTCCTCTGGGCAGCGGCGGGGGAGGGGGCGGCGACCGACGTGCTTACCAGGAGGCCGGCCAACAATCCCGCGGACCAAAGAGCGGACGAGACATGAGCACCAATACGCATGAGTCCATCATGGCACGAGTCATTGTATGCTCCCACGGTGCACGGCGCAGACCTCGCCCATGAGCTTCGCGAACGCGGCCGGGCCCTTGGTTTCGTGCGCGTGGGCATCGCCGCTGCGGCGCCCCTGACCGACGAGGCTGAGCACTTGCGCGCGTGGCTCGCCGCCGAGCGCCACGGCCAGATGGCGTGGATGGAGCGTACCGCCGATGTGCGCCTCGACCCCACCGCCGACGGCATGTTGCCAAGCGCCGCGACCGTGATCGTGCTCGTGGCACCCTACGCTCGGCAGGTCGAACGGGTCGGTCCCGCGCCGCTCCGCGTTGCTCGCTATGCTCGGGGTCGCGACTACCACAACGTCCTGCACAAGCGCCTCCGGAAGCTCGCGCGCTTCCTGCGTGACGAGGGCCACGACGTCCGCGCCGCCGTCGATTCGATGCCGGTGTTCGAGCGCGCTTGGGCCGAGCGGGCGGGGGTCGGCTTCGTGGGCAAGAACAGCTGCCTCATCGTGCCGGGGCTCGGTTCCCACGTCTTCCTCGCCGCCCTCGTGACCAGCGCCCCGCTCCCCCCCGATGAGCCCATGGCCACCCGGTGTGGCTCGTGCCGCCTCTGTCTCGATGTATGCCCGACGGACGCCTTCGTCGGCGCCCGGGAGCTCGACGCTCGCCGGTGCATCTCGTACCTGACGATCGAGCACGACGGCCCGATCGATCTCGAACTCCGGGAAGGTCTCGGGGATTGGGTCTTCGGCTGCGACGCGTGCCAGGACATCTGCCCCTTCAACCGAACCTCGCCCCCCGACGAAGAGACAACCGCGCCCTTCGCTCCGCACCGGCGGTTTGCCACGTCCGCGGAGGAGCTTCTGCGCATGGACGCCGAGACCTATCTCGACTGGTCCGAGGGCAGCCCGCTGCGGCGTACGGGCAGAGAGCGCATGGCCCGCAACGTCGTCCTCGGTCTCGGTAACTCCGGCGACCGACGGCATCTGCCGATCCTGCGCGACGTTGCGGCGGACGACGCGTCAGAAACGGTCCGCGAAGCCGCCGCCTGGTCCCTTGGGCGCTTGGATCCCCCGGACGATTGACGGGCTACTCTTCGTCGTCTTCGTCGTCTTCAGCACCTTGCACGCTACCGAGGTGCCCGGCCGCGGGATGGTCCGCTGGTCGGTCGTCGGCCGTCGGCAGGGGCGGCGGCTCTGGCGCGCCGTCGACGGGGTTGTCGCGGAGGAGCCTTTCGAGGGCGAGGAGGACGTCCTCGACACCCTGACGCGTTGCGGAACTCATGGTGAGCACATCGAGTCCGCGCTCCGCCATCGCCTTGCGGAGGGCGGGCAGCTCTTCGGCGGCATCCGGGAGGTCGTATTTACCCAACACGACGATCATCGGCCGCTTCGCCAGCTCCGGTTCGAAGCGCTCGAGCTCGACCATGAGCTTCTCGAAGTCCGAGACGAGATCCCGGTCTGGGTCTGGATCCGGCGCGACCACGTGCAGCAGCACTCGGGTTCGCTCGACGTGCTTGAGGAAGCGCAGGCCGAGGCCCGCTCCTTCGGCTGCTCCCTCGATGATGCCGGGGATGTCGGCGATGACGAAGTTGCGGTCGAGGCCGAGGGAGGCCACGCCGAGGTTCGGGGTGAGCGTCGTGAAGGGGTAGTCCGCGATCTTCGGCTGGGCGCGACTCACGGTGCTGATGAACGTCGACTTCCCGACGTTGGGGAAGCCGACGACGCCGACATCGGCGAGCAGCTTCAGCTCGAGGCGCAGGGTGAGGCGCTCCCCGGGGCGGCCTTCGTCGGCCCGCCGCGGGGCGCGGTCGTGGGGCGTGGCGAAGCGCATATTGCCTCGGCCACCGTCGCCGCCTCGGGCGATCACGTGGCGTACCCCGAGCTCGTTGAGATCGACGAGCAGCTCGTCCGTCCGCGCGTCGTAGACTTGGGTCCCGACCGGCACGCGGAGTTCTTCCTCTTTGCCTCCGGCGCCGAACTGGTCGGCGCCGCGGCCATGTTCACCACGACCGCCGGCGATGACCCGTCGAAAGCGCAAATCGTTGAGGGTGCCGAGGCCCGAGTCCGTGATGAATACGACATCACCGCCCTTGCCGCCGTCTCCGCCGGAAGGCCCCCCGAGGGGCACGAACTTTTCCCGGCGAAAGGCCACGGCGCCGTTCCCGCCGTCGCCGCCCTGTACTTCAATCTCCAATTCGTCGACGAATCTCATGACAATCACCGCGAGATAGCTCGGATCCCGGGTTCCGTCCACGATGCTTGAGCTTTAGGCGGCGGGCGTTACGATGCCGATGCAATGGGTAAAGAGGAGACGGCCCTCGGCAGTGCCCGAGCACGCTTTGTAGAGGGGCTTCCGCGCAAGGCGCAGGAGCTCGGTGTTGCAGTTGCGCTACTCCTGGAATCTCCCGGTGAGGATCGTCCCCGGGAAGAGCTCCGGCGTCGTCTGCACGCCCTCTACGCCTCGGCCCAGGTATTTCGCATCGACGCTCTCGCGGGCGCACTGAAAGAGGCCATCGGTCGCCTCGACGCCGTCCGCGCAGAGGCCCGGCCCGCGACCGAAGACGACCTCGACGCCCTCGCCACCCTGGCGGCAACCCTGCCCGGGCTCGGCGGTGACTTGCCCGAGCCCGTAGCCGAAGCTGAAGCCGAGGCCCCAGAGCAACCAGAAGACCCCATCAACGGCGCCATGGATGCCGTGGATGCCCTGGATGCCCTGGATGCCCCGAGGCCCTCGGTGGTTCTCGAGGGCGTTGAAGACCTGGTCCCCGACGAGCCGCGCCAAGAACCGAGCCCGCCCCAAGCCAGGCGTCCGTCGCGGCGCCCGGGGCCTCTCAGCACCGTGCTCTCGGTGCTCGTGGTCGACGAAGTGGAGTCCCAGGTTCTCATTCGGGAACTACTTCCCGCCGAGGGCTTCGAGCTGGTGGCGGCGAGCGACCCGGAGGCCGCCCTGCGTCTCGCCCGAAGGAGCGCCCCGGACGTCGTCCTGCTCGAGAACGGTATCCTCGAGGGTGAAGGGGCGGATTTCATTTCGCGACTTCACAGTGACCCCCTGACCGATTTCGTGCCCGTGGTGGTGCTCCTCCCCGATGGGGCCGCGAACGACCTGGTGGCGGTTGGCACACCGGGCGCCGTAGAAACCATCTGCAAGCCTCTCGACCGTGAGAGCCTCGTACGGGTCCTCGTCCGCGTCACCGGGGCCAGTGAGGCCGTCTCGGTCCCCCTCGTGGGGTCGTACACCGCATCGGAACTCGCGGACCGTCTCGCCGATGAGGTTCGTCGAGGTATCGCGGACGCCACGGAACAGGGGCGGGATGTCCGGATCCCCATTGGCGACGGGTCGGCCTTGCTCGCGGCGGCGTGGTCGGCGATTGCCCGGGTCCGCGCCCACGTGGCCCGGGAGTCCGGGGGCAAGGTGACCTTCCGCGATGCGCCCCACCGGGGCCCAGCGCACATGGCCCTGACCGAAGGGGGCCGGGCGGCCGAGGAAGCCGGGGGCGACGAGGTGTCCCTCGAGGGGCGACGTATCATCGTCGCCGATGACGACCCGGCCGTCGTTTGGTTCTTCGCCGGGCTCTTTCGGGAGGAAGGGGCCATCGTATACGAGGCCGAAGATGGGCGCATGGCCCTCGAAGAGGCCCGGCGTCGCCGCCCCGACGTCGTCGTCAGTGACATCCTGATGCCAGAGCTCGATGGCTTCGCGCTTTGCCGCGCATTCGAGCGAGATCCTTCGCTTTCTGATGTGCCAGTGATTCTTCTTTCTTGGAAGGAAGACTTCCTCCAGCGCATGCGTGACCTGCACGCGGGCGCCCGGGGGTACCTGCGCAAGGAGGCCGGCACGGCGCAGATCCTTGCCCGAGTGCGGCAGGTTCTGCGGCCCCGGGCGCGGGTTGAAGAGCAGCTGCGCGCCGGCGGTGAGGTTCGCGGTCGGACCGATGGCCTCGGGGTCGTCGGCCTGCTTCGGGCCGTCTCCGATCTCCGCCCGGACGCCCGGGTCACGGTTCGGGACGCTTGGAACCTATACGAAGTGGACCTCCGGGCCGGGGACGTCGTGGACCTGACCTGCACCGCCACCGACGGGGCGTTCCTCCGGGGCCCGCGGGCCCTGCCCCAGCTCATCGGGGTGACCTCGGCTCGTTTCACTGTGGATGTGAGTGATGCCGAGGTGATGAAGACCATCTATCGGCCCATCGATCGGCTTCTTTCGGAGGCCTGTGCGCATCTCGGTGCGCTCGTCGAGTCGGTCTCCGGGAAGGCGCTCCCCGTGGCCAATGAGGTCGAGCTCGACGCCGATGCCCTCGACTCGTTCGTCCGCACTTCACCGGCGCCGATCCAAGCCATCGTGGAGAAGCTCAGGGACGGTGCGAGCCCCCGGGAGCTCCTGATGAGCGGTGATGTCGCGCCCGGCAATCTCGAGTCGGCGCTCATCGGTCTCGCCCGCCGCGGCGCCATTCGAGCGGTGCGCGGCGCTTCCGGTGAAGATCGGGTCGCGTTGGCCCTCGAGGCCCGCCGTGACGGTCGAGACATCCCGAGCGAGCGCCCCATAGAACCGCCAGAACCCGTTGAAAGTCCGGAGGGTGCGCGAGAAAGCGAGATTGTCGGAGAAGACCCGAAGACGGCGGAGCCGACGGCCGTCGACATTCGCCCGGGGAGCGGCTTCATGGAGGCCCTCCGGGACGAAGCGCAGCCCGCGTCCGACTCCAAGGGATACGCCAGGGACGATTCCGAGGCTGAGGAATACTCCGAGTCCGAAGACGACTTTCTACGCATCTCGGGCGCCGCGCCACCACGGGACTCGGTGCCCTCCCTGGCGGATCTCGGCTCCCAGTACCCACCACCCCGAAATGCCCGGCGCGAGGCCGAAGCGACGATGGTCGACCCGGTCCAGGCCGTCGACGACTCGCTGCTCAGCCCCGCGAAGGCGTCGAGGGATCTCGCGAGTATGGCGGACGCGGTCACGAGGCCCCCCGCCTATGCGTCTGCCGAGGACGACGAACCGGGCCTCCTTGGTTGGGTCACCATGCTGGTCATATTCGGCCTGGTGGGCTTCATCGGCATGAGTATCTTCTCCCGGTCGTGCGGCTCCGAGGCCACGACGGCCCCGTCTCCCGCTGCCTCGGAGCGCCCCGCGGCACCGACGCCGGACGGAGGAGCGGCCGCTGCTCCCCGCCAGGCGGCGGCGACGGCGCGCCCCGACGAGCTCAGCTATGGCCGGACCCTGGACTCGGTGGATGCGGGGCCCGGAGTTCGCGTCGGCGCGAACCAGGGGCTCCTGGTGATCGAAGCGGGGGAGGGGCGTGCGCCCCAGGTCTTCATCGGGCCCCGGTCTCTCGGGCGCGTGCCCGTCCGTGAGGTCCTCCCCGAAGGCCGCCACGAGCTGCGCTTCCGTCGGGGAGATGAAGAGAGTTTTCGCTTCGTCTACGTGCAGGCGGGGAAGACCCGCATCGTCCCGCCCCTCTAGGTCACCACGTGGGTCGGCGTCCTGTCCGCCGGTTATTTGCGGGGGCTGGATCCAGCGTGCTATGCGAATCCGGTGACTGGACACCTGCGCACGTGTACGCCCGCTCAGAGCCTTGGGCGTGACCACGAAGCGCTGAATAGAGGAGGCGCGATGCGTTCGAGGTGGTGGCTCGCGGGGCTGTGGTTGGTCGTCGGCTTTGGCTGCGGCGCGTGCGACGATGAGCCGGAGGGCGAAGAGGGGCGTTCCGGCGCTGCGCTCTTCGAGGACTATCGCACCCACATCGATCTGATCGAGCGGGTCCATCTCGCGGACGTGCAGCACCAGGGCACCTTCATCGACTTCGGTACGCCGGCGCGCATGAAGTACACGGTTGGCCATTGGCGCACGGGCTGGGTCTCCGACGAGGCCTCGGGAGACGTCAGCTTCAGCTACGTCGGGGATACCGGGCGCTTCTTCTTCCAGGTCGACGAGGCGGGGCCGGTGACCCTGCGCTTCCGGGC
>JAFDCW010000682.1 GCA_019312705.1 Deltaproteobacteria bacterium | reverse complement strand
CCTTCAGCGCGTCGAGCCGCCCGTTCGTCCCGGGGTTAGGCTTCGACTTTCGTTTCGGCATCGAGGACGCGGCGCGTATACCCCGGGATCTCCCGGCGCTCCCCGGGGTCGTTGCTCCGTTTGTCGCCACGTGCGGGGACCGCGTGAGCTACGGCCTGCTGGCCTCGCCCTCCGAGCGCAACTACGCCTGGCAGAATCGGGATCAGTACGGCGCCGAATTCGACGTCGAAGAAAACTCGATCTTCATTCCCTTCGCGGCTGGCGGCTTCGTCTCCGTCTTCTATGAAGTGGCCCCGCCTGTCCTCGGGGTCGGGGAATCCTTCTCGACGACACGGTACTTCGTCGTCGGCACGGGGGATGTGGGCTCCGTTCTCGACGAAATGCACCGCATCGAGGGCGTGCCGACTGGGCGTTTCGGCGGTCAGATCTTCGATGCCTTCACGGGCGCTCCGGCCCTCGATGCGTCGGTCCTCGTCTATCGCCGCTCGGGGGGGCGACGGTCAATCTTCAGTCAGTACGAGGTCTTCGAAGGCGGCGCGTTCGGTGGGACCCTCGAGCCCGGCGACTACAGCGCCCGCGTCACGGGGCCGGGGCGCCCCATGTCGGGGTTCACCGACTTCACCGTCGCGGCGCGGCAGGACACCGCCATCCAGCTCGGCGCCCCCGCTCCGGCACGGCTCGTCGTGCACGTCTACGACGACCGAGGCGCCGCGTTGCCTGCCCGGGCGACCGTCGTGGGCACCTACGGCGCCGAGAACGTCGGCATGAACCCGCGGCATTTCCTCTATGACCTTGCCGCCGGCGAACACCATCGCGTGCAGGACATGGTCCCCGATGACCCCGCGAGCGCGTTCTCGCGGCGCTACATCGAGACCGAGGGGTTCACCGATGGCGGCACCGTGGAGCTACTGGTCCGCCCCGGAATCTACGAAGTGCATACGAGTCGCGGACCCGAGTACGACACGGGCGCCGACGTCGTCGAGCTCACCCCCGGGGTCACCGTGACCGTTGACCACACGCTTCACCGCGTCGTCGACACCGACGGATGGATCGCCGCCGACATGCATCTGCACAGCGCCAACAGCCACGACTCGGCGATGGGCCTCGACGAGCGTGTGCGTTCTGTCGCGGCCGAAGGCGTCGAGTGGGCCGTATCGACGGACCACAACTACGTCACGGATTTCGGGCCGGCCATCGCGCGAACCGGCCTGGTCGATTGGATGACCAGCAGCGTCGGCCTCGAAGTGACCACCATCGAGTCGGGGCACTTCAACGGTTATCCCCTGCGCTACGACCTCAGCGATGGGACCCGGGGTTCATTGCAGTGGGCGGGCCGCCCACCCCAGGAAATATTCGACCGCCTGCGCGGCCTCGGCACCTACGGCCCCGCCGATACCATCGTCCAGGTCAATCACCCGCGAGCCCCCGTCCTCGGCTACTTCGGTCAGTACAAGCGCGATTCCTTCACCATGGACCGCATTTTCGGCGGCCTATCCGACGTCTTTCTCTCGCCCACCGGACCGGCCTTCGTCACCCCCGAGGGCGAGAGCGCCTTCTCTCTCGACTTCGATGTGCTCGAGGTCGTCAACGGCAAGCTCTTCCGCGACGTGCACCACTACAGGGTGCCCGCCGTGCTTCCCCCGGGGTCGCCCGACGGACTGCCGCCGCCGGGGACTATGGTCACCGACGACGACGGACAGTCCGCGTTCCCGGGGACAGTGGACGATTGGTATAATCTCCTGAACCTCGGTCACCGTTTTGTCGCCGTCGGCACCAGCGACTCCCACGGCGCCGAGGCCGAGGCGGGCTTCTTTCGCACCATGGTTTACGTCGGTGCCGACGACATCCGGGAGGTCGCCGAGCTCGACCTGGTGCGCGGACTGCGGGGAGGGCGGGTCATCGCCACCAACGGGCCGATGGTGGACATCTACGTCGACGACCCCGTTGCCGGAGCGATGGGCTCGACGTACGCTGCGCCCTCGGACACCGTGCGTCTCAACGTGCACCTCAGCACGGTCGGGTGGGCGGGCGTCAGCCGGTTGAACGTGATCCGAAACGGTGTGATCGCGGAGGTGGTCGACCTCGACCCCTTCCGCGACATCGCGGCCGTTCCCCTCGAACTGGCCTTCGACCTGCCCCTCGCCCAGGATGCCGCCGGCCAGCCGATCGATAGTTGGTTCGTGGTCGAGGTGATCGGTTACGGATCCATGTTTCCGATCGTCCGCCCCTTCGAGGTTTCGCCCTTCCAGATCACCGAGGCCGTCAATACCCTCGCCGGGGGCGTGGACGTCCTGGGCCCGGGCCTGGGCGCCGCGACGCCCAGTGAAAACCTGCCCTATACGCCCTATGCCATCACCAACCCGGTGTGGGTCACTCGGGGCGGCGGCGCCTTCCAGCCGCCGGGGCCGGTGCCCTTCGATGTTCAGATCAGCATCGAGAACGACTCCGGATTCCCCCGCGGGCCCAAGCCGCCGCAGTCCCTGCGCTCGGCGACGTCGGGGACGGCGCCCGGGCCCCCCGGCACGCCGTCCATGCCGCCTTGGCTCTTTGGCCGCGACCCGAACGTGCGCCATGACCTCGGCGCGATCATGCGCCGCCTTTCCCACACCCACGACCCATGACCCGGCGACGGGCACCGATGGCGACTGCGGCTCTGGCGGTGCTGTTCATGCAAGCCGCGCTGGTCATATCGGCACCCGTCGGGCGAGCCCATGATTTCGATGAGACGCGGCGGTTCGTGCTTTCGGTGGAAGAAGACCGGGTCGAAGTCCTGGTGGCCTACGAAGTCCGACCCGGCAGGGTCGCGGACGCTTTGGTCGCGCGCTTCGACGCCAACCACGACGGCCTCGCCACGACGGCCTTCGAGCGTCTCGCCCGGGCCCAAACCATCGGCCCGCGGATCCGCCACGGCGTCGCCCTCGAGCTCCGCGGGGCACCGAGAGGGCGGGGCGGTGAGCTCCCCCTGACCTTGTCCCGCCTCGAATTCCCAGAGCCTCCGGACGATGCCGGTCGCCGGGGCGTCGCAGCCGTCGCTCTGTACACGGCGGCACTGCCGCGGCGCCCGACCGCAGCCGCACCCCTCCGGCTCACCTTTCGTACCCGAGGGGCCCGGGGAGAGGTCTCCCTCGAGGCCCAGGCGGCGGCGGCCTATCAGGTCACGGCAGCTGGCGTCCCGAGCCGGCCCGGTGATCCGGTCCTCGGCCCACTGCAGGTCCGGCGGCGCATGGCCGTCGACCTCACCGTCACACCTGTTTCAGGCCCTTGAGAAAGTCCATCACCGTCTCGAAGAACTCGGCGGTGGGGTGCTGTTTCAGGACCG
>JAFDCW010000681.1 GCA_019312705.1 Deltaproteobacteria bacterium | reverse complement strand
GGGTATGCCGCGAAAAGCCTTCGTGACGCCGTGAACGGCTAGGAGTGGTTCTACTTCCACCGGACGACCTCGTGAATTGCGACGCCTTCGTCACCGTCGATCGACGCTCGGGCGGCCCACTTCTGCTGCCAGGGATCGCCGCCGAGGCGCCGAAGGACAGGCCGAACGATACCGAGGCGTAGACCCTCGAAATCGAGTACGGGCGCGTCGACCAAGGACCGTGATTCGCTCAGCTTCACCGGCCAGGGTGCCGACCGGACCACGGCCCCATCCAGCCAGCGATGAATCACCGTCCCATCCTGGGTTTCGGCCGTGGCCCAAGTTGCGGCGTGGGGTCCCGCGGCGGCCCGCCCCCAGGAGAGTTTGGCGATTGGAAATCGCCAGGGCGCCACGTCGAAGGAGACGCGATCCCGATACCCGCGACCGTCGACGCTCATGCTTCCGCCAGGCCACGTCAGAAGGCCCGTCGCCCGAGCGTCGGGCACCTCGACGGTCCAACGGATCTGTCGGCCATCGCGCTCCCAGAACGGCGCGCCGAGGGCGACGGGCGGAAAGGACGCCTCGAAGCGCAGGTCTCCCGAGAGGCCATTGGTTCGAAACGTCAGCAACTCCCCGTCGATCGACGCAGCCCCGAATCGGAGTTGGTCATCCCGCCCGTGAATCCGTCGGGCAACCGCGCTGCCTCTTTCAGGCGCATGCCCCGGCCGGAGGAGCCACGCGGAAACTCGGGCCATGGTGAGCCCGGTGAGCTGCATGCGTCCCAGGTAGAGGAGCAGCACCGCACCATCCGGCATCAATGCATCAACATACCATTTCTCGAGGGAGAACGGCCAACGGTCCGGTGCGAGGGTCAGGTCCACATCCTCTAGATATGCACCCCCGACTCGACCGCGACGCCCGTCTGCCACGCACAGCCTCCTTCGGTTCACGGTGATGCCAACCGTGCGAAGCGCCTCGTCGACCTCGGAAAGTCGACGCCCATGGCCGCGCCGCATACGACAGAAAATGCGAGAGCCGCGAAGACGGCCGCCGCGGTGGGCATCGAAATCGGCGTCGATGCGCTTCCGGTCGGCAGCAAAGTAAACGTCACTCCGATGGCAACCGACACGATGGCCGTCCATTGGTAGAGCCGCATTCCACCGACGATGGGCGTCTGGGGCTCACCGCGCAGCGACTCCTCTACGAAACGCGCGAAGCCGTTCAGGATGAAGGCGACCCCGGTGATGACACCGAGGGAGGTTCCGAGCGTCCAGAGGCGGACGATGACGATGGCGATGACCAGGTTGGTGAGCATCGAGTAGAGAGGGGTCGGATGAAGGGACACGCCGCCGAGATTTCCCTTCTCGAGCACCCGCGATCGCGGCATGCGGTACTTGATTCCGATGTGCTCTGCCGTCGGTCGCCCGTGGCAACACCCTTGAACGAGACACCGGAGCCGGCCGATGCCCTGCGCCCAGGGCGCACAGAGGGCAAAGGCCCCGAACATGAGATAGACGTCGTAGCCGAGGGTCCCCACAGCCAGGCAGCCGACGCTCCCGCCGAGGAGGGCCCCGTAGAAGCCGAAGGGGCGCGACAATCCGGAGGACCCTTCGAGCTTCTGGGCCCAGAGCGCCGCACCGAACAACCCGAAAATGCCGATGATGACGACGCCCCAAAACTGCGCCGGGCCGGCCACCGTCAGCGCAATCAGCAGCCCGACCCCTCCCCCGGCCGCCGCGTAGGCGCCATGATTCAGAACTCGAACGGGCCCGAACTGCCACTCGCGCCACGAATTGGCGACCGCCTCGGCTCCCCGCCGCAGTGTTTCCCAGACCCACCCGTGCGACCGGATAGGCACGAAGAGCGCGGCGGCAAGACCGACACCGACGATGGCGTGGGCCCCGGTCGTGACGCAGCTGATCGCGATCAGAGTGGCCCAGGTCCACGCGACGACGCCGAGCTTCCGGGAGTACCGCGCCCACGCGTCGGCGGCCATCAAGGCCCAGATCACGCGGAGCGACGGAACCGCTGTCGCCGTATGCGACGTCCAGTTCTCCCACGTCAGCACGTTGCCGAAAAACGACTCCGAGACGAAGGCGCGCGGCGAGGCGACCAACGGAAGGGCGATGAAGAGCGTGATCACAAACACCATCGCGACGAGGGCGGTCACCGCGAAGCGCCGCAGCTCGCGTTTCGAGGCCAGGAAGAACGGCACCATTCCGACGAAGAGGTAGGCGCTCTAGTAGATCAACGCCGTCCATTCCAAGACCGGCAGCCCGTATTCGAGCGGGAAGTAGACGTCGACCGCGTCCGGGGCAACGCCGATCAGATAGAGCGCCCCGGCGACGATGGACCACGGGACAAAGGCGAACACGACGGTCGAAACGCGGTCCCACCGGCTGGGTGTCTCGTCGCTACGCGACGGGAGTGATAGCAACGGGCCCGGGCTCACGGCTTCGCCAAATCGACGCTTCAGATCGTCGCGTTCGTAGCCGAATACCAACGCCGCTAGAGCCAGGGCGACCAGGGGTGAGACGAGCCAGAGACCACTCGCCGAACCGAGGAACATCGACGCGCCCACGCAGACCACGACGAAGCCCACGTAGATTGGATTGCGCAGGAACCGAAACACGCCGCGCGAGACGTAGACCGGCGGCGGGTACGCGTTCATGGGAAGGCCTTTGCCCCATACGATCAACGAGAGCATGCCCAAGACGACCAGCGCCAATCCGGCGACTGCGATGGGGGCGCCCACCCACGGCGCCCGAACTACTGGAAGCAGAACGACGGCTTCGGTCGCCCGGGCCCAGAAAACGAGGCCTACGGGGAGGGCGGCGACGAAGAGGAGCGCGTAGAGCGTCTTCCCGACAGCTGAGTGCGCTCTCACGCGCACGTCGCGCCCTCATGAACGGCGAGAAGAGCCCAGAGGGAACCACTCGACTTGAGTATGAGCTGCATGAACCGCCCCTTGCTCGAACACTTGTGAGGTAGACCCCATCCAGCGAAATACCAGCGCCGCCGTTCAGCCTTCTCCACCTCGCGGGCGGCTGCCCGGACTTGGCGGCGCTGCCCGAGCACGCTTCCGAAGGGACGCGCTACATGTCCTCGGCGAGACGCTTGATGGTGCGCAGCATGCGCTGCTCCATCACGAAGTCGACGGGCTCTTCGACTGCCAACGCGATCCGTGCCGCCAGCCTCGTGGCCGGTTCGAAGCAGGCCCGTACGACCAAACGACACGAGTCGTCGTCGATCGGCTGGACATAGAACGACCATGACCGGCCGGGGTGTTCCTCCGGGGCGTCCGAACCCGGTGCCTGACCGAAGCAGACAGAGGCGCCGGG
>JAFDCW010000003.1 GCA_019312705.1 Deltaproteobacteria bacterium | reverse complement strand
GGGTCGATGCCGCCCGCCCAGGTTCGCAAGTACTTCCAGATCAACCACCTGCTCGCCGTGCTCGGCCCGGCCCTCGCTGAGCTTCGGGAACGCCACGATGTCGTGCGCGTCGTCGACGCCGGGTGCGGTCGCAGCTACCTCACCTTTCTGCTCGCGTGGAGCTTCGTTCACCGCTTCCGACACCCGGTGCAGATCCTCGGCGTGGAGCTACGCCCCGCCCTCGTCGAGGAGTGTCGCCGGCGGGCGGCGCTCTCGGGCCTGGACGAGGTGACGCAATTCGAGGCCGGCGCAATCGACGCACTCGACGTCGACGCCGCCTTCGCCCGCGCCTTTGGCCCGACCCAGGAGCGCGAGGGGACCGCTCGGTCCGCCGTGCACATCGTCGCGTCCCTACACGCCTGCGATACGGCCACCGACGATGCCCTCGCCCTCGGATTGCGCCGCCGGGCCGACCTGATCGCCGTCGCGCCGTGCTGCCAGGCCGAGCTCGCGGCGAAGTGGTCACGCATCACGCAGTCGAAAGCCGGCTTCTCGCCCGTATTCCGGAGCCCGCACCTGCGCCGGGAGGCAGCGGCCACCGTCACCGACGCGATGCGCACGCTGCTCGTCCGGAGTGCGGGCTACGATGTGAGCGCCCTCGAGTTCGTGCCCAGCGAACACACCCCGAAGAACACCCTCATCCGAGCCATGCGACGCACCGACGGCGACCCCAGCGCCCTCGAGGAGTACGCGGCCCTGAAAGAGGCCACCGGGGGCTGCGGCATCGCCCTCGAAGACCGTCCTTGGGCGTAGCGCCGGCCCTGATAGCCCGACAGCGTCGGTCCCCGGGGCTGCGGCGTCACTCCGAAGACCTCGGAAGCGGGCTATGCTTCTCCCATGCGCAACCGTCTCGTCTACCTGGCCCCCGCGGCCGTCATCCTTCTCCTCCTGCTCCTCCTCGTCGCCGCTGCGTGTGGCGATGACACCGGAACGGCCGATAGCGGCGCCGCGGCCGACTCGGGCACCGGCGGGGACTCGGCCGTGCCTGCGGACTCCGGCGCCGGTAGCGACTCGGGCCCGGCGGTAGACAGCGGGGCCGATACAGGAACCGCCGATGCTGGCAGCGCGTGTACCAGCGACGAGACGTGTACCGCAGGCGCCGAGTGGTGCGTCGGTGGGCGTTGTGTGCCGTGCAACAATAGCGGCGCGATCTGTGACCTCGCTTGCCTACCCGGTACCGACTTCTACATACGCAACGGATGCTCGCCCTGCGAATGTGCCCCGACCAACGAGTGCACGGGGAACGCCGATTGCGAGGGAGGAGCAGGCCATTGCTACGCGGGCGCTCAATGCTGGGATTGGTGTCCCGCGGGTGACCCGAGCTGCTGCTTGGGCAACGTCTGCAGCGCTCCGGGCTGCACCACTCCTTCGCCCGCTGGCTGCCGTACCCGCGGCTGTCCTTCGGGGCAGAACTGCATCACCGGCGACGGGTCCTGTGCGCCGAGCGCTTGTTCGTGTCTCGAAGCCTCCTGGACCTGCACCGAGGACTGCGGCGGCGGCGTCTGTTCGGCTCCCTGAGTCGCCTCGGGAGCTAGCCGGGCCCACCCAGGGCTACGTGCACGGCGTAGGTCGCGTGCAAGATGGCCGCGATTCCCGCCTCCCGCACAAAGCGCGACACGCTCTCGGCGGAGTGGGCCAGTCGTTCGTGGAGGACCTTGAGCGCTCGGCGGTGGCCCGTCAGCAGGTGCTCGACTTCGTAGACGGCGCCCACGCCGCCGGCGCCGATGCACCGAAGGACCCGAAACTTCCCGAGCAGGGTCTGTCCGGTCAGGTCATCGGATGCGTGTCCTACCAGCACTCGACGCCGGTGGCGTGGACGAGGTCGCTGGTCGTCCCGCGCCAGTAGGCGATGTGGGCTCGGCCGGTCGCGTCGAGGTCGATCGACGGGTTCAATCCTGTCGTCCCCGCGCTGTCGAGGGTGCGCCGTGTCCACGTACCCGAGGGGCTGAGCAATGCGTACCGGAGGTCTGCACCGTCGGTATCATAGTAGGCGAAGTGCACGCCGCCGTAGGCGTCGACCGCGATTCCGTGTTGGCTCGAGAACGACCCCCGGTAGTCCACCGCCATCGTCGTCCACGTGCCGCCCGGGTCTCGGTGCGCGTAGCGGATGCCCTGATTGGTCGTATCGGAATAGCTGACGTGAAGCCCGCCCCAAAGGTCGACTACGAGCCAGGGGTAGAAGCCCACGTCGTTGGTGCCATCGACTAGGACGTCGGTCCACGCGCCGCCGGGTGCCCGGTAGGCGTAGCGCAGGTCCCGATTGTTCTGATCGTAGTAGGCGACCTGAACGCCCCCGGAGCCATCGAGGCGGAGAGAGGTGTGGGTGCCGCGCACGCCCGCGGGCAGCGGGATCGCCGACGTAGACCATGCCCCCGCTGCGGTCTCTTCGGTGTATTCCAGCCCGACCGACCGGGAGTACGTCATGTGCAGCAGGCCCGCCGCGTCGACCACGATCGACGGGAACCCGCCAGCCTCGGTGCCGGCCGCGCCTCGCGTCCAGCCGCCCCCGGGGCTCCGGTAGCCGTAGAGCATTCCGGTGTTCATGAAGTGGTGCCCGACGACATGCACTCCGCCAGCCGGGTCGAGGGCGATCGTCGGGGACGACGACCCGCCGGGGTGCGCGGTCTCGGTTGTCCAGACGCCCGCCGGGGTGCGATGGGCATAGCGCAGGTCGGTGTTCGTCGTATCGCCGTAGGCCACGTGGGCCCCGCCGGACGCGTCGACCACCAGCTTGGGCCAGAACCCGGTGGCGCCTGGCGAGTCGACGGTGGTCAGAGCCCAAGAGGCGGGAGTGCAAGTCCTGCACGCTCCGCTGCCGCAGCCATCCGGGCAGGTCGTGTCGGTCGGAGGATAGGTGCAGGCCTCAGCGGAGCAGGTGCCCGCCGCTCCGTAGGAGCGCAGCGTGGTTCCATCGATGCAATGCGCCGCCGGGGGGCTTGCTCCACAGCTCTGCCCGCCGCACTCGGGATCTGCGCAATCGACGAGACCATCGCAGTCCTCGTCCACCGCGCCCGCGCAGAGCTCGGTCGCCGGTGCGACCCCCCCCGTGCATGTGCCCCACTCGCCGTCGGCGCAGGTCGAGACGCCCATCATGCAAGCGCCCACGTCGGTCCCGCAGGCCTGGGTCGTCCCGTCCACGCACGGGCAGCCCGCGTCCCCGGCGTCGCACGGGCTCGCGGCGTCCGTCACACCTCCTCCGTCTCCGGCGTCGGTCATGGCCCCGCCGTCTCCGGCGTCGGTCATGGCTCCTCCGTCGCCGGCGTCCATCACACCTCCTCCATCTCCGGCGTCGGTCACGGTTCCTCCGTCGCCGGCGTCCATCACGCCTCCTCCGTCGCCGGCGTCTAGGCGGCCGGAATCGGGGCCTGCCGCATCCGTGGCCGACCCGTTGTCGGAGCCGCACGCGGTGAGTGTGAGCGCCGCGAGTGCGAGGAACGCGAGCATCGCCCGGGGCGTGCCGACAAAACGGGTCACGAAGCGGTACATGAGCGTCATTCTGACGGTAACGCTCTCCAGGCGCGAGCCTCGATCGCAGCGGTTCGGCGAGTGCCCCTCGACAACGTCCGATGGGTGCCCCACGGTCCCGTCTCGTGGGGCACGACGAAGAGATCCCGGGGGGCCGGTTCGGCCGCTTCGCGAAGCTCGCCCGGGCCGGGGCTCGCGTCGGCGCCGGAGCGCTGTTGAAGCGGGACTCGGATGCCGCAGTCCGAAAGGCCGCCGAAGCTCTCGGGACCCTTCGCGGAGTGGCCGCGAAGGTTGGGCAGATGGCGGCCTACGTGGACGGGCTCGTCCCGGAGGAGCAACGCGCCGCCCACGAGAAGTGGATGTCCCGCTTGATGGCGGCGACTCCCCACAGCTCACCTTCGGCCGTGCGGACCATCATCGAGGAAGAACTCGGCGCGTCGCCCGAGTCCCTCTTCGCGCGCTTCGACGAGGTGCCGATGGCGAGCGCCTCCATCGGACAGGTGCACCGAGCGCGGCTTCACGACGGTCGTGAGGTGGTGGTGAAGGTGCAGCATCACGGGGTCGCGGAGGCTGTCGCGGCGGACCTCGCGAACGCCGGGCTGATCGAGCGAACGGTCAACCTCACCGGGGTAACCTCGAAGTTCGGGACCAAGAGGATCTACGAACAGATACGGGCTCGGTTCCTCGAGGAACTCGACTACGACCTCGAGGCCGAGCGGCAGCGGCACTTCGCCGAGCTGCATCGAGACCACCCCCGAATCCTCGTCCCCGCCGTCATCGACGACCGGTCGGCAAAGAGGGTTCTCACGAGCGAGCTGGCCACGGGCCTCACCCTCGATGAAGCCGGGGCCGCGCCCCTCGCCGATCGGGTCGCGTGGGCCGAGACGCTCTGGCGATTCGTCTTCAAGGGCACGCTCGTTGGGGGCGTATTCAACGCCGACCCGCACCCGCGAAACTACTACTTCGCCCCCGATGGCCGGGTGTGGTTCCTCGACTTCGGCTGCGTCCAGATGCTCGACGCCGCCCATCGCGAATACGCCACCCAGATGCATTGGGCGGCCATCTCCCGCGACCCCGCCGCGTTTGACGACGGCGTGCGAGGGCTGCTCGAACTCCGCGGGGGTACCTACGAGGACCGCGCTCTGGCCTACGTACGCGACGCGTTCAAGCCCCTCAGCGAAAGCCCCTTTCGTATCGAGCGCCCCTACGTCGCCAACTTGGTCCAGTCGTTCCGGGACATCGGGCGCCACGCGGTGAAGGAGAAAGACGACGAGTTCGTCCCGATTCCTGACGGCATGTTCTTCATGAATCGCCTCCAGTTCGGCTTCTACAGCGTGCTCGCGCGCCTCGACTGCGCTGTCGATTTTGCCGAGGTAGAGCGCGGGTTCCTTCCGCCTCCGTGAAGGAAGCGGCGGTCCCGTGTAACGAGGCGGACGCCGGAGCTGAGGCCCTCAACACCTAGCCCGCGTAGGTGATAGTCGCCGAAGAGTGGTGGGGGTGGGGGGGCTTGCCATCCGGCGCCGCGGTTCCCAGAGAATTGGGTCGTGACCCAGACACAACCAGAATCACCCCGAGTCATCCCCCGCGATGCTTGGCCCTTGCACCCCAATTGGCCCGCCCAGGTGCTGCTCGTCCAATCGCACGCGAACTTCCGAATGGTCTCGGACAGGCTCAAAGACGCCGTGCGCCAGGCTGGGTCTTTGCACGGTGCGTCGCGACTCTTTCGTCGGTGGATGCATGCGATGTCGAGTCACGAACACTACGAAGAGTCGAAGCTCTACCCGTACCTCGACCGCCGTTGGGGCGTCTCGATGCACGCGCTCGTCGAAGGACACGAGGGGCTGCATAGCCAGCGGCGGGAGGTAATTGCGGCTTTCGATGCCGTGCTGAGCCTGCGCGACCACGACGCTCGCGACGCGATGGCTGCACCGGCCGTGGTCGGTGCTCGAGACAGAGTTCGGGCGGCCGTTGACGGCTTCGACGAACTTCTACTGGCTCACCTCGACCTCGAGGAGCAGACGGTCGTCCCCCTTCTGCTCGAGCTATCCCCCACAGAGTTTGCCGACTACTCCCTGCTTCCGTTGCATCAGCTGCTCGCAGCCCTCGACCGAGCCGAAGACGGGCTCTGAGCTGTCGCCAACGGCGGGGCGAATCACGTTCTCCGCTGCGGCGGATGTCGTCCTCTTGTGAGCGCGCAGCGAAGACTGGCCCGGGCCTGCTATGATGCGCGCCATGCGCACTTCACTCGGAACTTCATTCGGACTCGCCCTCAACCTCAGTATCAGCCTCGGCCTCGGCCTCAGTCTCGGCGCTTGCGGCGACGACGGGGGAAGCGCCGACACGGGAACGGTGACCGACACCGGCACGCCCACCGACACCGGCACGCCAATGGACACCGGCACCGCGACCGACAGCGGCACGCCGATGGACACCGGCACCGCCTCCGACGCGGCCGTCGACGCTGCCCCGCCGGTGTTCCCGAGGCCCGATCTCGGGGACCCCGCCTGGATGCCGCTCACCCTCGGACCGCCCGGCACCTGCGGTACCCTCGTCGCCTGTGGGGGTGACGTTGAGGACACCTGGGACATCACCGGCGGCTGCCTCGAGGACGACCTCGACAGTACGATTTCCCGCTGCCCCGGCGCCATGATCACGCGCCGCGAGGGACGAGTCCGCGGCCGCGTCGTCTTCGGCCCGGTCATCGCCGAGCGCGTCGGAGAATCCGAAGTCGAGGTCGACCTCTTCTATCCAGCCCTCTGCGCCGGGGTCTTCAGCTGCGCCCAGCTCGAGGCCGCCATCGCCCCGAGCGTCGACAGCATCCGCTGTCCCGTCGACGCCGGCACCGGCGACTGCACCTGCACCGCCCGCTCCCGCTTCGTGATCGACGACGGCGACGCCTACACCACCGAATCCGACCAGATCGTCTCGGGCACCAGCGGAAAGCGTTGGGACTACTGCATCACCGGCGACTCCCTGAGCTACGACGACACCGGCGTCGGGACCGGGGCAGAAGAACCAGGAATCGTCACCTTGGGCCGCCGCTGACCCCCTGCCGACCCTTCCCCATTCCCCGAGAACCGCCACTCCGGGGCCGGAGCAACTAGACGTCGCGGGCGTAGTCGCGCAACGCCCGGACGGCGTCCGGCGGAATGGTTTGCAGGTTCGAGTCCTGCGTCGCCATCCAGCAGGCGAGCTCGAAGAAGGTCGCGCGGCGGACGACTTTGCCGGCGGTGGCGCCGACGACGACCTGGCCGTGGTTGACCATCTGGATCACGGTCACGTCCGGGTCGGCCAGCGCATCGCCCACGCCGCGCGCCAGGTCATCGCTTCCGGGCAGGGCAAAGGGCACGTAGGCGTGCGCCCGAACGTAGGCGGAGACCTCGGGAATGAAGTCCAGGGACTGGGGTGGGTCGACGCGGCACGCCAAAAGGGTCGCGGCCCGCGATTGGCAGTGGAGGATCGCCCCGATGGCTGGTCGGGCGCGATAGCATTGCCGATGGAGCTCACTCTCCATGGAGGGGGGGGGACCACTCACCCGGGAGCCATCCTCGAGGGAAACGATGCAGACGTCCTCCGGAGCGAGCTTGGCGAGGGCGCTTCCGGAGCCCGAAATCGCCATGTGCTCCGCACCGTGTCGGATGCTGGCGTTTCCGCAGGTGGAATCCATGAGGCCCGCTTCGCTCGCCTTCTGACCGAAGAGGATCAATTCCTGTAGGACCTGGCTCGTCTCATCAACGTTCACGGGCGCCTCCGTTCATCGACGCCGCTGGTGTCCCCGAAATTGGGCCGGTGTGCAAGGGGCCGCCTCACCCCGCGTAGAGCTGCACGTCGGTAGCCGCGGCGAACGAGAGGCGCTTGGCCTCTTCCCAGTCCGGGTGCCGAATCATCAGGTGGCCGTCGCTCAGGAGGGTCTGCGTCCAGTCGCGGCGGACCGCACCGACGGGCAGGAGCGCGTCTTCGACGAGCCATCGTCCGCACCGCTGGCGGAAGGCGTCGAGACCCGTGATGCGCTGGATGCGGCCCTCACCCTGGGCGCGCTTGAAGGTGATCCCGCAGTTGTAGTGCCGGGTGGTGTCTGCTTCGAAGGCGCCCCAACAGACCGCCCGGGCCCATTCCCGGAACAGGTCGATGTCGGAGGTGTAGTTCATCTGCGGGACGATGCAGGCGCCGCCCGGCCGGGCCCCGACCTCTCCGAAGACCGCCTCGCCGGACGGGGTCGAGAACCACTCCATGTGGGTGAAGCCGTCGTCCATGCCGAGGGCCCCGAGCACACCGCGGCCGAGCTCAATCCCTCGGCGAATCTCGGGCTGGTCGAGGTCGCGGACCGTGATGATGACCGGGCTTATCCACTGCTTGTGGCGAGCCTCGATGGGTTTCGGCAGGTAGTGGGCGACGTTTTCGTAGACCGGTTTGCCGCCGATGCAGACCGTATCGTAGGTCCGTTCTTCGCCCTCGATGTACTCCTCGACGCTGACCTCGGGGACGTGGCGCACCCGCCCGAGCACCGCCTCGAGCTCGGCCGTGTCTTCCACCCGAAAGGTGTCCGCGGCTCCCGCCCCGGAGATGGGTTTGACGACCAGCGGGTAGCCGATCTCTTCGGCCGCGGCCCGGACCTCGGAGGCGGTCTGGGCCCGGGCCGACCGCGGGACACGCAAGCCTGCGGCCTCGACGCGCTGCTTCATCAGCGCCTTGTCTCGAAAGCCGAGGGCCGTATCCGCCGTCATGCCCGGCATGCCCCAACGCTCCCGGAGGCGGGCCGCGAGGATGACCAGCGGCTCCCAATTCGTCAGCACGCGGTCCATCTCGCGGCCCCGGAGCCAGGCGCTCACCCGCTCGATGACGTCGTCTTCGTCCATGATCCGCGGCACCTGCAGGTAACCCGAGAGGTAGTGCTGGGAGTCCTGGGGCAGCGCCTGAGGGGGGGTATCCCCGACGCCAAAGACCCGGGCGCCGACCTCCGCCAGGCCGCGGACGTACTGGCGCATCTCGGGGGGGTAGGTGGGGGATAAGAAGAGAACGTCGATGGCCGAACCCTACACCGGTTTGCCAGGCTTCGCCGCGGGACCTTGCCCCGACGGACGAAGAGGCTACACAGGGGCGCACCATCGGTGCGCTAGTTGTCGTTCTGCTGGCAATCGCCCGCCGGCCCCGCCGTACCTCGAATGAACATCGTCTTCGTCGCGCCGTTTCCGGCCGAGACCACCCTCCGCTTCGTCCGCGCGACCAGGGCCCTCGGCCACGGCCGTCTGCTCGGCGTGGTGCATACGCCGCCGGGCGGCGAGGACAGCGGCCTCTTCGACGACGTGGCGCGGGTCGACGACCCGATGGACGTAGGCCAGCTGGCGGCGGCCGTGAAGAGCCTTGCCGCTCGCCATGGCCCGCCAGACCGCATCCTCGGCATCCTCGAGCCCCTCCAGGTCGAGTTCGCGAAGCTGCGTGAACACTTCGGGGTTCAAGGGACCGACGTGCGGACCGCCGAGCTCTTCCGCGACAAAGCCCTGATGAAAGACGCCCTGCGCGCCGCGGGCCTGCCCTGCGCCCGGCACCGTCTCCTGCACTCCTGCAAAGACGCCGGCGCCTTCATCGACGAGGTCGGCTTTCCCATCGTCCTGAAGCCCCCGGCAGGCATGGCCTGCCAGGCCACGTGGCGCATTCACTCGGTCGACACGCTTCGCCGAGCCCTCGACGCCTTGCAGCCGCGGCCCGGTGCCCCCGTGCTGGCCGAGGAGTTCCTCGTCGGGACCGAACACAGCCTCGAGACGACGACCATCCGGGGTGAGGTGAAGATGACCACCTCGACCGAGTACCACCCGAACCCCCTCGAGGTCGTCGAGAACGATTGGATCCAGTGGGTAGTTGTCGCCCCTCGGGAACTCGACGGTCCGGGCGTGGCGGAAGCCAGCGACCTCGCCAGGCGCGCGGTGGCGGCCCTCGGCCTCGGCAGCGGGATGACGCACATGGAGTGGTTTCGGCGCGCCGACGGTACCCTCGCGATTGGCGAGATCGCGGCCCGTCCCCCCGGGGCCAACATCGTGCGCCTGACGGGCCTCGCCCACGATACGAGCATGTACCGGGTCTGGGCCCGGGCGGTCGTCGATGAAGCCTTTGATGGGCCGTTCGAACGACGCTACGCGGCGGGCTCTGCTTTCCTCCGAGGCCTCGGACGAGGTCGAGTCCTCGGGACGGAAAATGTCGCCGAGATCCAAAACGCCCTCGGCGACCTGGTGGTCGAAGCCAAGCTGCCGACGGTCGGGGCCAGCAAGGCCGCGAGCTACGAGGGGGACGGCTACATCCTCGTGCGCCACCAAGAGACCGAGGTCGTCCGCGAGGCCATGCGCCGCATCGTCAGCCTCGCCCGGGTTCGCTATGCGGCTCTGTGAAACGCACTCGGGTCGGCGATGAAGATCCTCTACGTCACCTCGGAGGTCTCTCCCTGGGCCAAGGCGGGCGGCCTCGCCGACATCTCGGCGGCGCTGCCTCGCCACCTGCACGCCCGCGGCCACGAAGTGCTCTTGGTCGTGCCGCTCTACGGTCGCGTGCAGCGCGCGGGCCTCGCTCTCACGCCGGTTCCCGGTGGTCAGAACATCTCCGTGCGCATCGGGCCCCACGAGCTGCGATTTTCGCTCCATACGGCGCCCCTCGAGGGAAGTGACCAGCTCGTGCACTTCGTGCACTGCAGTCAGCTCTACAATCGCGAAGGCCTCTACACCCAGGACGACGACGAGCACTTGCGTTTTATCGCGCTCAGCTACGCCGCCCTCGCGGCGTGCCAGCGCCTCGGCTTCTCTCCCGACATCGCCCACGTGCACGACTGGCAGTCGGCGATCATCCCCCTCGCGCTCCGGTGCCGCTACGCCTGGGACCACCGGCGCTTTGGGCGAACCAAGACGGTCCTCACGATCCACAACCTCGGCCACCAGGGCGCCATTCCCGCTGACAAGCTTCAGGACACCGGCCTCGCCGAGAGCGCTCACCTCTTTCATCAGGACCAGCTCGACGCCGGGGTCGTCAACTTGATGTTGACCGGCATCCTCTACGCCGACGCTGTCACCACGGTCAGCCCGACTTACGCCAGCGAGATCCAAACCCCCGAGCTCGGCATGGGACTCGACGCCTTCCTGCGCGCCCGCTCGAGCACGGTGGTCGGGATCTTGAACGGGATCGACGCGACCGAGTGGAGCCCCGAGACGGACCAACGCATCGCCCACCGATACTCCCGGGCCGACCTCGCGGGCAAGGAGCGCAACAAATACGCGTTGCTCACCAGCCTCGGTCTTCCCTACGTCGAAGGCGTCCCGGTGGCCGGTGTGATCTCTCGGCTGACTGGCCAAAAAGGCCTCGAGCTCGTGCTCGAAGTCTTGCCGCACTTTCTCGCCCGAGGGCAACTCCAGCTGACCGTCCTGGGCAGCGGGGCCTCGGGGCTCGAAGAGGCCTTCTCCGCCCTTCAGCGCAGGTTCCCCCGGAGCGTTTGCTTCTACCGCGGGTTCTCCAACGACCTCGCCCACCAAATCGAAGCCGGGGCAGACCTCTTCTTGATGCCTTCTCGGTACGAGCCGTCGGGCCTGAACCAGATGTACAGCATGAACTACGGCACAATCCCGATCGTCCGGGCGACGGGCGGGCTCCAGGACAGCGTGCAGCACTTCGACCGCCAGACTGGCCGGGGCACGGGCGTCGTATTCGACCATTTCAACGCCGAAGGGCTTCGGTGGGCCATTCGCCAGGCCCTCGACATCTACGCGGATGCCAATGCCCGGGCGCAAATCCGGGACAACGCGATGAGTCAGGACTTCTCCTGGGAGCGCCGCGTCGCGATCTACGAGACACTCTACGAGAGGCTTCACCGAGGGTGAATCACGCCATGGACGTCATCCTGATCGAACCGACTTTCCCGTCGAACCAACGCGAGTTCGCCCGCGCGCTGCACTCCGTCGGCGCCCGGGTCATCGGCATCGGCGAGCGACCGAAGGAGGCCCTCGATGACGGCCTCCGGCATTGGCTGCACCACTATGAGCAGGTGAGCAACGTCTGTGACCCGCGGGCCCTCGAAGAGAAGGTGCGTTGGCTCATGGGGCGCGCAAATCCCCAGCGCCTCGAGGCCACCATCGAGGCGCACATCCAGACCGCGGCCGAGGTGCGCGCGCGCTGTGGCATCCCGGGCATGAGCGAAGAGACCGCCTTGCTCTGTCGCGACAAGCCCGCGATGAAAGAGGCCCTCCGCCGGGCGGGCATCCCCTGCGCTGCATCCATCGGGGCCCGCACGGCGGACGAGGTCCGCGACTTCGCCCAACGCGTCGGATACCCGCTGATCCTCAAGCCCCGCGACGGGGCCGGCGCCTCGAGCACCTACCGCGTCGACGACGAGGGAGAGCTCGAGGGCGCCATGCGCAAGATGGGCCTCGGTCAGGGGGCCTCGGTCGCGGTCGAGGAGTTCGTCGAAGGCCACGAAGGGTTCTTCGATACGCTCACCGTCGGCGGTCGGGTCGTGCACGAGTTTGCGTGCCACTACTACCCGAACGTGCTCGAAGCGATGCGCACGCGCTGGATCTCGCCGCAATTCATCACGACGAACCAAGTAGAGGCCGCCCCGGGCTACGAAGAGGTCCGGGTCATGGGCCGGCGCGTCATCGCTGAGTTCGGCATCGAGACGAGCGCGACCCATATGGAGTGGTTCTTTGGACCGAAGGGTTTGAAGTTCTCGGAGATCGGCTGCCGTCCCCCGGGGGTTGGGGCCTGGGATCTCTACTCCGCCGCCAACGAGATGGACCTCTATCGAGAGTGGGCCATGGCCGTCGTTCACGGACGCTCGGCGCAGGCACCCTCGCGCCGCTACTCCGCAGGAATCATCGCCCTCCGCCCGGACCGGGACGGTGTCATCAGCCACTACGACGGCCTCTCGGAGTTTGAACACAGCTACTCCGAACACGTCATCGCCGCCCACTTCCCGCCCCCCGGCACGCCTACCCAGCCGGTCTCCGCGGGCTACAAGGCAAACGCTTGGGTCCAGATGAAACACCCGAGTTTCGACACCCTGCGAGCAATGCTGGACGCCATCGGGAGAACGGTGCAGGTTCGCGCGCGATGAAGCTCGCTCTCCTAGGCCAGCAACGGTTCGACCCCAACCTCAAGGTTGCGGCGAAAGCCCTCGGCGTGTCAGGAAAGGTCGCTCTGATCACCGCCGGTTGGCAGGGGCGTGAAGAAGAAGACCTGGACCTCCGTGATCACCTCGGGGGGCAGACGGTGAACCTCGAGCTGCACCGCCGGACAGACGACGTCTTTGCCCAGGACCCGGAGTTCCGACAGCTCTATCGCGAGCGGCAGCTGCACTACCGGCAGCTGCAAGACTTCTATCGGATTCGACTCTCGTCACTGATCGACACCGCGAACGTCATCGCCCATCGCTCGGCGCTTCCCGCCGTCCTCGAGGACGAACGGAAGACGTCGGTGGGCGACATTCGCCTGCTCGACCATCACCATTGGATCCGCTGCGAGCGCGTGCGCCACGACTTCATCAAGGAGTGCGACCCGGCATCTCGGCCGGTCATCGCCCGGCACCGCCGCGAGGTCCGTGACTTGCTGGGGGATTGCACGGCGGTGGCGATCGCGGGCGGTCACGTGGCCGCCCTGCTCAACCGGATGCACCTCTTCGACGTCGCCGGCGGCATTGGCGACCGGCCGGTCCTGGCCTGGTCCGCGGGCGCGATGGCGGTCACCGAGCGAGTGGTCGTCTTCCACGACTACCCTCCCCACGGAAACGCTGCGCCACAAATTCTCGACGCCGGCCTCGGCCTCGCCCGAGGCATCGTCGCCCTACCGAACCCCACCACCCGCCTCGCCCTCGACGATGAAGAGCGCGTGATGATGTACGCCCAGCGGTTTGCGCCCTCGACCTGCCTCGCCTTCCCCCGGCGTTCCTTCCTTCTCCTCGACGACGGCAGACGCGTCGGCGCAGAAGGCGTCATCGAGCTGCGTGAAGACGGCTCGACGGCGAAGTTGGAGGCCGCATGACCGGCGAGGGCTTGGCGATTCATCGCCTGATGGCGGGGCTGCCGGTGACCGGCGAGGCGATCGACACCTTCGTGGACTCGCACAGCTTCCCTCTGGTCGAGGGTGCGAGCGTCACCTTCATCTTCCGGGGCAGCGCCGACGGGGTGAACCTGCGCCACTGGATCTACGGCCTCGAGTCGAGCCAGCCCCTCGAGCGCGTGCCCGAGACCGACCTCTTCTTCGCCATCGTCGAGCTGCCCGAGAAGTCACGGGTCGAATACAAGTTCGAGGTCTGGCGCGACGGCGGTAGCCATTGGATTGAAGACCCGCTCAACGACAGCCGCGCTCGGGACCCCTTCGGCGCCAACTCGGTTGCCCACGGCCATGGATATGAGGTCCCGGCGTGGACTCTGCCGGACCCCGAGGCGCGGCGAGGTCGTCTCGAGCCCTTCACGTTCAACAGCAAGGCCCTCGGCCACGCGCAGAAGGGCTCCATCTACTATCCGGCCAACTACCGGAAGAGCCGCCGGTATCCGCTGCTGGTGGTGCACGACGGCAGCGATTACCTGCGCTTCGCCGGCATGAAGGCCGTGCTCGACAACCTGATGCACGAGCGAGCGATCCCCGACCTCATCGTCTGCTTCATCGATTCCCAGGACCGGCTGAACGAGTACGCCGCCCACGAGGCCCACGGCCGCTTCCTCACCGAGGAGCTCGTCCCGGACCTCGAACGTCGCCTGCCCCTCGAGGCGCGGCCCCAATCCCGCTGTCTCATGGGGGCGAGTTTCGGCGCCGTCGCGTGCCTCTCGACGGCTTGGCAGTTTCCCGGCTTCTACGGGCGGTTGCTTTTGCAGTCGGGGTCCTTCGCTTTCACGGACATCCGCGGCGGAAGCCGCCGGGGCCCGCTCTTCGATCCGGTCGTCACCTTCGTCAACGAGCTGCGCAAGGACGTGAAGCCGTTCAGCGAGCGGCTCTTCGTCAGCTGCGGCGTCTACGAATCCCTCATCTACGAGAACCGCTCGCTGGTGCCGTTGCTCGACCAAAGCGGCATGGAGGTTCACTTCGTCGAAGCCCGCGATGGGCACAACTGGGAAAACTGGAGGGACCGACTGCTCGAGGGTTTGTCCTGGCTTTTCCCTGGTCCGTTCCTGATGGTCTACGAGTAGCGGAAGTTGTTTCGATGGCAGACGTGAAGAAGAAGATCGGCCTATCGCTCGGCGCAGACCTCTGCTGGCCGCTTTGCTACGAGGACTTGATGAAGTCCCTCGATCTGGCCATCCCCGTGGCGGGGGACACCGTGCGCTTCGAAGTCGAACGCGTCTCGATCGAGCCCTACGACCTCCGGCAGCACTGCTCCTACGACCTAGTCATCGACCGTTTGACCCACTGGTATCACACCAGCCGGGAGTGGATTAAGAAGGCCGTCCTGATGGACGACCTCTACGTGCTCAACAACCCCTGGTCGCTGCAGTCGATGGAAAAGCAGACGTCCTACTGCGCGATGATTCAGCTGGGCATGCCCATCCCCGAGACGTGGATGGTGCCGCCGAAGTCCTACGACCCGACGCCGGACCTGCGTTCCACCCTGCACCGCTACGCGAAGCTCTTCGACGTCGGGCGTATCGGTGAGGACCTGGGCTATCCGGTGATCATGAAGCCCTACGACGGCGGCGGCTGGCGTGCGGTCACCCGCGTCGAGGACGAAGCCGCCCTCCGCCGCGCCTACGAAGCGAGCGGAAAGCTGGTCATGCACGTCCAGCGCGCCGTGCATCCATCCGATGCCTTCGTGCGCGTCATCGGCGTCGGGCCTCAGACGCGTTTCGTGAAGTACGACGTCGACGCCCCGTTGCACGACCGCTACACCCTCGAGACCGGGTTCCTCGACGCGGACGACGAAGCGCTCCTCCGTGAATCGACGATGACCGTCAACAGCTTCTTCGGTTGGGAGTACAACTCGCTCGAGGCGATGCGCAGCGACGGCACCTGGTTGCCCATCGACTTCGCCAACGCCTGCCCCGACTCGCAGGTCACCTCCTTGCATTATCACTTTCCGTGGCTGGTCAAAGCGTTGCTGCGCTGGTCGGTCTATTGCACCGCCACCGGCCGGCCGATGCGACGCACCCTCGACTGGGACGCCTACTACGAGATCGCCAAGACCGACGCTCCCTACCGGGAGAAGCTGCGCGGCTACGCCGCCATCGCTGACGAGCGCCTCGAAACGGCGCACTTCGACGAGTTCTGCGCGAAGCACCTCAGTCACGTCGACGAAGTGGCGTGGGAGTACTTCGGCAGTGAGGCTGCGAAGACCGCGGTGCGCCAGAAGGTCGAGGCTCTCTACCCAGAGAGCGAGGTCGAGCAGTTCACCGATCTCTTCTGGGGACGCATCCAGATGTGGCGCGACGGCGAGGGCTCGGCTCAGTGAGCCTCTTCGCCAAGTCCACCTGGTATTCGCACCGCGTCCAGCAGGACGTCAGCCTGTGCCGCTGGGGTTACTACGGGCAACCGGTTCTGGTCTTCCCGACCGCCGGCGGCGACGCCGAGGAGATCGAGCGCTGGCAGATGATCCGCGCCCTCACCCCGCTGCTCGCTGCGGGAAAGATCAAGGTCTACTCCTGCGACTCCGTCGCCGGTCAGGCCTGGTTCGCCGAAGACATGTCGGTCGAGCACCGCATGTGGCTCATGAACCAGTTTCAGGAGTACGTGCGTCGGGAGGTTGCTCCGGCGATCTACATGGATTGCAAAACCGACGGCATCCCCATCTGGACTGCGGGCGCGTCCATCGGAGCACTGCACGCGACGGCGATGGTATGCCGCTGGCCCGAAGCATTTCATCGGGCGCTGGCGATGAGCGGTAGTTACGACCTGCTGCGCTTCCTCGGCATCGACCGCTACACCCACGACTACTGGGCGGCGACGCCCCTGCGGTTCTTGCCGGACCTCGACGAAGATGGCGGCCAGCTCGCGCTCCTGCGCCAGCGCTTCATCATGCTCGCCTCGGGCGAGGGACGCGCCGAAGCGATCGAAGAGTCGTGGAACATGGCGCGTATCCTCGGCAGCCGCCGGGTGCCAAACTGGGTCGAGTCCTGGGGGCCGAGTTGGCACCACGACTGGCCAACCTGGCGCGCGATGATGCCGAAGTACCTCCGCGAGTGGACGTAAACAGCATCGCCTGGAGCGCGATCGTGCGCCTGGGAACGTCTCGCACGTGATCCTATTCGGGGCTCCACTGCCAGCCGGCGACGATGCGAAAGGCTTCGCCGAGCTGAGGGCCATCGACGCTCTGGAACGCCGGCAGGCCGGCTTCGATCGCGAGACGATGGTCTTCGAGGATGGTTCCTGGGGCGCTGAAGGCCACGCCACCAAAGACCTCGAGGCGCGTGAAGGCCTGCTTGGTCGGGTCGGACGTCGGCACCATCATCGGGTTCAGGTCGGGGTCGGCGCCCACGATGTTCTCGCGCCGATGCAGGCTCGAGCGCACCGTGACTTGCAGCCACGGCAGCGCTTGAAGGCCGCCCCAGAGGGTGCCGCCGTACTCGAAGCCGAGGCGATACGAGTCGACATTGTCGTGCAGGGGAAGACGCGCCGAGAACTGAGCCCCCCAGCTGACGATGTCCGCGCTCCCGGTGTAGGTCAGGCTCGGTAGGGCGGCCAGAGATCCTCCGCCGGTTCGCATGGGGTAGGGGAGCCGGAGCTGGTCTCCGGCCGGGGTGTCGCCGCGGACGTGGGTCGAGCCGCTCGGGATGAGGAGCCCGGCGCCGAGCAAGAGCTGGTGCTGCTGATTGCTGAAGAGTTGGATGAGCGGCACGAGGCTCATGTCGCCAACGCCCGCGGAGCGTGTCTCGAACTCCATCGCCCCGAGGGGCATGCCTCCGAGGTGGTTCATGCTCATGTGAGTGACCGGCATCATCAGCGCGATGGTCAGGTTGTCGAGGGGAGCGAACATCGCGCCGAACATGTGCATGTGCATGTTCATGTCGGTCGGCACCGCGGGATATCCCTCGGCCCGAACCTGCTCCGGCGTGACCGAGTCGCTACCCATCATGTTCCCGTCCATGCGCATGAACATGTAGCGATAGGAGATCATCCATTGGTTCTGGGCGTGGGCGTGGGCACCCATCACGCCGATGGGAGCCGAGCCTTGCTCATGGTGGGCGTGGCGCGCCGGAGGAGGGTCGTCGTCGGCGTGAGCCACGACGGCGCCGAGGGTGAGGGGAAGGAAGATCGCGACCGCAATCAAGACGCTGCGCATGCATACCTCTGCCGCTATCGAGCGGTGTCTCCGGGACTGTCCGGGCCTGGTTCCGGGCGCCAAGACGAGACGCACCGCTGATGTAGCCCCAAAGATGGACGGCGCAAGCCTTGCGTCCGAGAGCGTCGGAAAGCTTCATGATTTCAAGACCTTATCGCTCCCTTCGGCCGGTGGTCTCGTGCTCTCTGGTCAGCGTCGCAGGCGAAGGGCGAGCAAGCGCGGCAGCGCACCCTCCCAGCCTGGTTCCTTCAACTCGGCGACCGTGAGGCCGGCGGCCAGGGCAGCGCTCACGTGGTCCCCGACGGGGTGCAGGAACGCGGGCGCCGAGACGACGGCGCCGTCATCTCGCTCGAAATGCGCGCGTTTGCCGATCTGCTGGCGCACCGGGTGCAGCTCGAGCACCAGAGCCTGGCCCCCGAGGCGCAGCACACGGCCGACTTCGGCATATATCGTCGCGACTTCTTCGATGTGCTCGAGGACGAGACTGATCACCACGACGTCGATCGACGCGTCCGGCACAGGGAGAGGCTGGGTCAGGTCGTGCGCGGCGAAGTGCACGTGGTCCGCGCCGATGCGTGCGCGCGCCCGGGCGAGCATTTCGACAGAGAGGTCGATGGCCGTGACCTCTTCGGCCGCCACGAGAGCCTCGGTGTTTCGGCCCGAGCCGCAGCCGAGCTCGAGCACCGTCGCACCGTCGAGCGCGGGAAGCATGGCACGCAGCACCTGTGAGGCGAGGTCTCGCGTAGGGTTCACATGCTCGTCGTAGCGGGCCGCCCATGCGTCGTAGAACGCTCGCGTATCGATCTCCTCCGCCGCCGCGCGCGCCCAGCTCTGGAGTTCGAGGATGTTTCCCTCGGGGTCGCGGGCGTAGGTGAACGTGAGCATACCGGCGCCGTCGATGGCCTGCTGCACGATCTCTCCGAGGGTCTAGACCGTCGACCACGCAGGCGGCTACGGCTCTGCGGCTCTGTAGATAGAGTCGCAGGCTAGAGCATGCCGAGCTTTCGATAGCCCTCGGCCGCCATCGCCACCGACGTCTCGAGGTCGTACGCGGCCCTCCACCCGAGGTCGTTCGAGAGCGCGCTGCTGTCGCAGACCCATCCTCGCGCGGTCATCTGTCGGTACTGTCCCTCGTGGGCCTCATCCCCCAAGCTGACCGGGGCTTGCTCGAGTATCCCCTCGAGGGGCCCTGGCGCCCCGAGGCCTGGGGGCGCTTCCTGGTCGATCCACTCGTGCCCGATGGTGAGGGGCGCCTGCGGCTCTCGGACCGCCCGGGCCTAGGGGCCGAGATCGACTGGTCCGTGATCGGAAAATTCGGGCGCCGGGTCTACGACGGCAACGCCGTCAATACGGCGCTGAGCGCCCTTCGGGACCGAGGGCTGCATGCCGCCCGGGCGCTGAAGTCGAAGAAGGCCGAGCAGGTCGCTCGGAGCGCCGCGGCGTCCTTCTCACTGCCGGTGCCGCCCTTCTGAGACTGCGCCCGGGCCGCATGGCTCTGCCGCCGTCTACGTTCGGCGCGCCGAGAGCTCCGGGCATTCAGGGCCTGACTCCGATGCACCTACGGACGGGGCGCTCGTGCTAAGAGTCCCGAAGAGGGGCGCATGGGGGACACGAAAACGAGAACGCGCGCGATGAACGACCCCGACGACCCCGTCTACCTCGACTACAACGCGACCACGCCGGTGCTCGGTGAGGTCGTCGACGCGATGCTCCCCTATCTGCGTGAGCACTTCGGCAATCCGTCGAGCGGCCACGTCTATGGCGCCCGGGCGATGGCGGCAGTCGACGAAGCGCGCGAACGAGTGGCTGCCCTTCTCGGCGCTCGGCCTTCGGAGGTGGTCTTCACCTCTGGCGGCACCGAGGCGAACAACCTCGCGATCCGCGGCGTCACGGCCCGCCTGCCCGGGCCGGGCCATGTCGTGACCTCGCTCATCGAGCACCCCGCGACCTCGAGGCCCTGCGCGCAGCTCGAACGTCAGGGCTTTGTCGTCACTCGCGTTGGCGTCGACGAAGGCGGGCGCGTCCGTCTCGAGGACCTCGGTCGGGTCGTCACCGGGGGCACGGCCCTCGTGACTCTGATGCACTCGAACAACGAGACCGGGGTGCTTCAACCCATCCAAGAAGCGGCCCGCCTCGCCCACGAGCACGGTGCGCTGATGCACACGGACGCGGCCCAGTCCGTCGGCAAAGTGCCCATCGAGGTCGCCGCCCTCGGCGTAGACCTGCTCTCCCTAGCGGGGCACAAGCTCTACGCCCCGAAGGGCGTCGGCGCCCTCTACGTGAAGGCCGGGACCGAGCTCGCGCCCCTAGTCCTCGGTGCTGGCCACGAAGGGGGCCTGCGCCCCGGCACGGAGAACGTCGCTTCCATCGTTGGCCTCGGCGTCGCCTGTGAGATCGCCCGGCGCGACCTCGAGGTGTCGTCGACGCGTCTGCGACACTTGCGCGACCAACTGTGGGACCTGCTGCGCGCCGAGGTCGCCGGGGTCGCCATCAACGGCGCGGCCGGGGCTCGTCTGCCCAATACCCTCAACATTCGCTTCCCCGACGTCTCGGGCACGGCGCTGCTCGCCGGCGCACCGGAGGTCGCCGCGTCGACGGGTTCGGCCTGCCACGACGGCCGAGAGACCGCCTCCGCCGTCATCCTCGCCATGGGAGTGCCGCCTGCCTCCGCCGCGGGGTCGGTTCGCCTGACCCTCGGTCGCGGGACCACCGAAGAGGACGTCAAAACGGCGGCGCGGGCCCTCGTTCGGTCGTGGCGCCGAAGCAGGTCTTCGCTGGTGTAGAGGCCGCCCTCGCTCTGCGCGTTGGGGGCTATTTCGAGGGGCTGTCGGGGGATCCTGCGGTGCGAGGGCCTCCGCCCGCGCGCCCCGGCGGCAGCAGTTCCCCGAGGTGCCAACTGTGCAGGAGCTGACGCCGCTCCGCTACGAGCAGCTCATCCCGGAGGCGAGCGATGAGGTGCACCGGCATGCACATGGTGACCAGCGACGCTAGCGCCAACAAGAGCATCGCGGGGGTCGCGGGCAGGTCGAGGCTACCGGGCAGGATCACCATGTTGCCGTCGGTGAAGGCGTAGCCCCCGGGCAGCAGCCCCGCGACGCCGAGAGCCATCGTGACGACGACCGTGAGGATCCCGGCTCCGACCGCCTGGCGCCGCTGCCTGCCGCTGAGGGTGATGGCGAACCCGGTGATGTTCATGCCGACGAGCGCCGGGGTCAGCACGAGTGGGCCAAACATCGCAGCGGTGGACCCGAGGGCGACCGAAGAGATGACGGCGACGGCGACGACGGCTCGGCGGCCCAACTTGCCCCTCCCCACTGCATAGGATGACGCGGCCGCCGCGAAGCTGCCGACGAAGCCGATGGCGATGAATGCCCAGCTGCGCACCCCCATGACGAGTACGAGGGGCAAGAAGAGCAGGAACGACAGATAGCCGAGGGCGGCGAGGCGACTGAACCAATGCAGTCGGTCGATGGACGACTTCTCGAGAGCGGCGTCGACGGCGGGTATCGGGACATCGGGTGGCGAGTCGAGCAGCGTGCGCATGCTCTGGGCGGCGTAGCCGTTATCTGGGTCGAGCGCCAAGGCGCGGCCGACCTCTCGAATGGCGCGTCGGCGCTCTTCGATGTCACGGCCGGCCCGGCGCAGAGCCCGCTTGGCGGCGCGGCCGTGGGCTAGGGCCAGGTCGAGGCGATGCTCCTCGTCCCGCTCATCATCGAGGTACGCTTCGAGGGCGCGGTGCAGCGCGCGCGCCGTGCCGTAGCGCTGGTCGAGCTCCGGGGCGACGGCCCGGACGATGATCTGCTCGAGGGCTGCGGGCACTTTCATTCCGGGGGTCCGCAGCGACGGCCGAGCCTCGACCCCACCGAGCGTCGAGGTGACAAGTTCACCAAAATTGTCGCCCGAGTGCAGTGGTTCGAGGGTGCATATCTCGAAGAGAATCGCGCCTAGGGCGTAGACGTCGGCGCTCGGTGTGAGCTCGGCGCCCGCGCCGCGCAACTGCTCCGGCGCCATGTAGCCGAGGGTCCCGAGGACGCTGCCGGGCTGGGTCTTCGCGTGCGCGGTGGCCGCGAGGTCCAACGGCGTGCCGGTCGCCAGCACGTCGTCGTCGTTGATTCGGGCGACGCCCCAGTCGAGCAAGTGAACCTCACCGAACTCACCGAGCATGATGTTGGCCGGCTTCAAGTCCCGGTGCAGCACTTGGCGCTGGTGGGCGAAGTCGATGGCGAGGCAAATCGTCGCCAGCGCCGATACCAAACGCCGGCGTGGGAAGCGGGCGCGGGTGACCTCGTCACGTTCGGCGAGGCGCAGGATCACGTCCTCGAGGGACTCTCCGTGAATGCGCGGCATCGTGAAGTAGTGCTGGCCCTGGCCATCGATGCCGAGGTCGTAGACGGGCACGATGGCGGGGTGCTCGAGCTGCCCTTGCACGCGCGCTTCAGCGGCGAACCTGCGGGACAGGATTGCCGACGTGGTCGTCCCGGACCGCATGGTCTTGATCGCCACCTCACGGCCAATCTGTCGATCGAGATACGTGATGATCTCGCCCATGCCGCCCTCGGCGAGGGGGCCGATGCGCTCGTACCGGCGCTCGAAGTCGCTGGGCCCGACTGGTGCTTCGGGGGAGAGGATTTGGTGCGCGGTCGTCACGGCCGTCGGCTCGTCGAGGCCGTCACCGAGCGCGTCGCCGTAGCCGCGGTGCACGTCGATGATGCCGGGATGAGGAGAGACGACCGGCTTTGTCGGGTCTTCGACCAACGCTCCGGGTGGTCCAACCGTATCGTCCGTATCGTCCGTATCGGCTAGGTCGCCGGAATCGCCCGGGTCGTCCAGGAGCCAGGGAGCGGCCGAGGAAAACTCGGTGTCTTCATCGGGGCCGCTGAGCTCGAGTTTCGGCAGGGCGAGGCCGAGGTTTGCCTCGTCACCGGGGCGGCCCGTTTTCGGTTGCCCGACCGGCGCCGGCGCAGGGTCCGTGGCGCCGGCAGTCTCGAGATCTTCGGTCGGCGGGCGCGAGGGCTTGGAGGCCACGTTGCGATTGTCCGCCGATTTCAAGCGAGAAGAAAGGCCCCGTGCACGTGATCCGGATCCCGTCTCTGCCCGGAATCGCCGCGACGAGGGTGCCGGTGCCCCGGAGGTAGGGCGCGAGGATCTCCGTGTACCAGCCGCGCCCGGGGCGTAGCTTCTCGGAGAAACCGGCGACCCTCGACCCCGCGGCGAATTGCAGTACCCTCCGACGATGGCTGACGACTTCAAAGCAGCGGTTCGTAGGGCGTATGCCCTCGACGGCCAGCGGGTGCTCATTCTCGAACTGGGCTACCGCGGCGATGTCGTGCCCGGCGAGCAGGTGGACGTCACAACCGGGGACCGGGTGGTCCGCGCGACCGTCGCCAACGTCGCTTGGGGCAGTGCCTTCCACGCGAAGGACACCCCATTGACCCTCGTCGTCACCGGTCTCGACGAAGACCCAGCGGAGGGCTCCGCGGTTTGCGGCGTCGCGGGGGAGTAGGGAAGACCGTTCCCGCGCCGTCGTCGGACTCATCGGCGCCCCAGGTCTTCGACCGTCCCGGGCTTTGACGGAACCGGCGACGCCGCCGTCAGCGAACGACGCCGAGGCGGGTGCTCTGGGGCGCCCAGGCGATCAATACGTCGTCGTCGGTGGAGAGCCCGAGGTCGCGGAGGGCCTGGGGCGAGATCCGGCGACCGTCCTATGCGAGGCCGGGCAGGTCCCGTCGCCCGGGAGTACGGTACTCGCTCCAGTGGCACGTATCATCCCAAGGCTATCCCTCGCTCTCTCCGTGCTCTTTGTGCTCGGAAGCCCGTCGCCATCGCTCGCCCAGGGCGGCCTCTCTTTGATCGACCCGTCCGACGGATGGTTCGACACGACACAGATGCTCGCTGGCAAAGGGGGCTTCCTCCCGGTTCCGATTCTCATCACGGAGCCCGCCCTCGAGTGGGGCGGCGGAGCGGCTCTCGTCTTCCTGCACTCGGACATCCCACTTCCGCCCTGTGATCCCGGCCAAGACCCGTCCAGTCCACCTCCGGACGCAGCGAACCCTGCGTCGCCAGAAGCGCACGCAGCGCCCGACTCGGCGCGAGACTCGATGTCCGACCCGGCGCCGGAGGGGACTCCCCGGGCCGAACTCACCGACGACGAGGCCGAGGCCGAGACGGAGACCGAGACGGACGCTGACGCCGAGGTCGAGCCACCCCGCCAGTTCTGCCGCGACGCGAGCGGGTTTCTGGACCACGTCGAGCCGATCAAGATGACGGGCGTCTTCGGCGCTGCGACGGGCAACGAGTCGTGGTTCGCGGGCGCCATGCACTCGTCGAATTGGCTGCACGATCACCTCCGTTACAGCGGCTTCGCCGCCTACACTCACGTCAACCTCACGTACTACGGCGCAGGCAACGACTTCGGGGGGGAGGGGGTTCCGTGGAACTCCCAGGGCGTCGTGACCGATCACAACGTGCTCGTGCGCTTCTGGGACATCCCCCTCTTCGTCGGCGCCGAGTACCTCTTCCTCTACATGCAGACCGGCTTTGGTCTGGAAGTCCCGCCCGAACTCGGAATTCCGATGTCCTTCGAGACCCGGGAGGGCGGGCTCGGCTTCCGCGCGCGCCTCGACTACCGAGACAACCCGTTGACCCCCAACCGCGGCATCTTCGTCGACGGAACGGTGCAACAGTTTGGAGAGTATTTTGGCGGCCTGAACGAGTTCACCCAGGGCAACGCTGAGATTCAGGTGTTCGTCCAGCCGTGGACGCCGCTCATCATCGGCCTCAAGATCGCCGGCGACTTTTCGACCTCAGATGCGCCCTTCTACATGCTGCCCAGTATCAACCTTCGAGGCATCACGCTCATGCGCTATCAGGGCGAAGTTGTGCTTCAGGGCGAGACCGAGATTCGTTTCCAGATCGTGCCCCGGGTGGGCGTCGTCGGATTCTTCGGTATGGGCCAAGCCTCGAACAGCCTCGACGAGACCGGCGATACCCGTGTGAAGCTTGCCGGGGGCGGCGGGCTTCGCTACCCGCTCGCCCGCGGCTATGGCCTGCACGCCGGCGTCGATGTCGCCCGGGGCCCCGACAGCTGGACCTTCCACATCACCATCGGCCAGAGCTGGGGCGGCCTCTAGGGCGGCCGGCTGAGCCGTTACTCGGGCGTGATGACAAACTGCACGTCGCCGGTGCCGGGGTCCTGGAAGGTCCCGACCAGGGTCACCATCGCGCCTGGGGCGACCGTGTACGAGGCATCGGCCACGTCGATCACGAGGTCGCTGCTCACCGCGGCACATTGCGTTTGGTCCGTCGGAACCTCCGTGCCGTCGTAGATGACGGCGGCGGGGGCGGGGTCTGAGATGCCCCCGACCTCGAAGAGGAAGGTGATGGCCGCCGTGGTGTCGTTGACGTAACAGACCGTGTCGAACGGGACGGTCTCGGCGCCGAGGCCGGTGGCGGGGCACACCTCGCCGGTCGGTCGCATCCAGGTCTCGCTCGTCGCGGTGAGGCTCACCGGGATTGCGTCGGGGAGGTCGGCTGTGGGCACTGAGAGCGGGAAGCACGTCGGGCCGGTGCTCGAGTCATCGGAAGCATCGGTGGAGCCGCCGGAGTCTACCGGCGTGCTCGAGTCCACCGGCGTGCCGGTGTCCGACGTCCCAGAATCCGTTGTCCCGGAGTCGGTGGAGCCGCCATCGTCGCCGCAGGCGAGCAGGAGGGCGAGGGCGGGCATGAACCAGAGTCGAGGGAGGGTAGGCATGGGCGCAGTAAAATCCGCGCGTGCGCTCCGTGTCAATGAAGTGGCTCGAGGGCCGTGTCGTCAGTGCATCGGCTCCGACGGGTCCGCTTCGGGGAGGTTTGTCAGGAGCGGCTCGATGCCGCGCGTATGGGCGGTGTCGGCGAAGTCGTAGATCAGCTCGAGCACGTCGGGGTGGATGTGGTGGGCGCTGGTGCCGTCGATCTCGACCAGGGCGTCTTCCGGGAGCTCGTGGAGAACCTTGCTCACCGAGGCCTTGTTGAGGAAGGAGACGTTCTCGCTGAGTTCGATTCTGATGAACTTCTTCTTGTGGATCTCGTGCGACTCCTGGTGATGGATGAAGTACGAGACCTTGAGGTTCGTCCGGAGGATGAAGAAGACCGCGACGATCATGCCCGCCCCGACGCCCTTGAGGAGGTCGGTGAAGAGCACGCCGAAGATGGTGACGATGAAGGGCGCCGCGAGCTCGATCGGGCGCTTCTGGATCATGTCGTGGAAGAGCGAAAAGGGAGCGAGCTTGTACCCGACGTAGAGCAACACGGCGGCGAGGGCGGCGAGGGGAATCAGGTTCATCACGAACGGGACTGCGACGACCGCCACCAGCAGCCATACGCCGTGAAAGAACGCCGAGCCCCGGGTGCGGCCTCCGGCCTGGACGTTGGCCGAGCCGCGTACGATGACCGCGGTGATGGGCAGGCCGCCGAGCAACCCCGCGGCGATATTGCCTACGCCCTGAGCCATCAGCTCACGGTTGGTCGGGGTCGCGCGCTTGAAGGGGTCGAGCTTGTCGACGGCTTCGA